>JADGNP010000142.1 GCA_017883425.1 Candidatus Sulfotelmatobacter sp.
CGGTGGAAGGTGTAGCCGTCGAAGGTTTCGGAGCGGAAATTCAGGTTGGGGGCGCAAAGCTTTTCGGTCTGGCTGAGGAAAAGGTATCCGCCGGGTTCGAGATAAAGATGCAGGCGCTCCATGAGCGCGGTGCGCTGGGCGCGTGAAAGGTGCGGCAGCACGTCCATGCAGAAGATGCAGTCGAAGCGGCCAATGTAGACCGGCTTGGTCAGGTTCATGGTGTTGAAGGTGACCAGGCTTCGCAGGCGCGGCTTAACCAGCAGGTGCGCGCCGGGCGTTGAGCCATTCCCCGATGCATTGCCCGAACTGTTCGTCGCCCCGTTTTGCGAACCTTCCTGGGAACCATTCGAGGTCCCGTTGGGGCTCCCGATCTTGGAGAAGCAGGCGCGGATGGCCGCCGGAGGCAAGCCCGTCAGAGCGGACTGTGGATACAGCCCGCGCTCGGCGACTTCAATCGCGGAAGGCAGCAGGTCGCTGCCGACAATGTGAATCGACCAGTCTTTCGTGCCCTGCCCCGGCAAAGCCGGGGCACCATTCTCAACAATGCCGCCATTGCGGCCGGCTGCATTTTTCTCCTTGGCGTCCTTGCTGCCGTTGCCGGTGTCGTTCCCGTTTCCGCCGGGCAGGGCTTCGCACAGAGCCATCGCAATCGAGTAAGCCTCTTCGCCAGTGGAGCAACCCGCGCTCCAGATGCGAAGAGTGCCGGGACCGTCGTCCGATTTGCGGGCGTAGAGTTGCGGGATCACCTGCCGGGCCAGCGCATTCATGGCTCCGGGATGACGGAAGAAGCCGGTATTGGAGTTGAGCACGCCGTCGAGGAACGTGGGCAGCGCCGACGGATCCTGATCGGCGGCGCGCAGGCGGCCCATCAAAGCGGCGGGAGATTCCAGTTCATGCGTCTCAAGATACTCGGCAACGTGTGCGGCTAAAGCGCTGTTGGGACAGTCGAGCAGGATTCCCGTCTGGCGCTCGACCAGCAGGCGTAGCTCGGAGAGTTCGTGCTCGAGAATGGTAACGCCTGCCATCAATCTATGCATAAATCCTTCCCCCGGAGGGTGCGCAAACGTTCCTGCGCCGAACCTTGTGAGTGCAGCGTGGTGCGAGGGGAGGGGTTCTCATACGCCTAGTTCCCAGCGGCCAGGGCCGCATACGACTTGCCTGAATCTTGTTCTGCCTGCTGCGCGACCACGTTCATTTCTTTTTCCAGCGACGAGAAACGCTGCATGATCTCGTGGATGCGGAGCGTCATGTTGCGAATGGTTTCGATCTGGGCGCGAGTCTGGGCGGAGAGGCTGCCCGGCTCCAGCAGCAGCAGATCCGAGTTTCCCAGCACCGAGGTAAGCGCGTTGTTCAGGTTGTGACGCATCTCCAGCATGTAGCGCCCAAGCGTCGCCTGACGATCGAGTGTGGCGCAGGCGGTCTCGGCCGCGCGGGCGCGGGATTCCGATCGCGAACGGTGCACCGCCTCGCTGGCCGCCAAGACCAGGGTTTCGAGCCAGTGTTCGCTGCGCCTTAGGATGGAAATGCGGGGCCAACGCTCGTGCACCAGGTGCGCGGTGGCAACATCCTGACAGACGCAGAAAATCGGCTGACTGGTGGAATGCAGGGGCTCCAGCACCACCGACAGAAGGTCGCGCCGCAATTCCCCAACGATGGCCACGTCGAAGACGTCCACCGCGAAGCGCGGCCACAAGTCCCCGCTCAGGAGCGTGAACGTGGGGACATTGCGCTCCATCTGCCAGCGGGCAGTGATGCGGCGCGAGAAATCGACTTCGTCGGAGATGATCAGTACGGTCGGTGCCTGCACTGCAAACTTCCTTTGCTTTCAGCCCGGCGATTCGTGTATCCCGGTGAATACGTCACACAACTCTGCGCACGGTTCATTTCTACTTTTCCGGCTGCGACGCGGAGTCCGAGTCCCAGCCGGGTGTACCTGAAACTTCAAACTCGGGAGCATCGGCACTGGGGACGACGGACTTGGCCTTCGGCTTCGCAGCAGTAGCAGAGTCCGGCGCGGCGACAGTCTTGGTCGCGGCCTTGGACGCACCCGCAGCTGCAGCCAACGCAGGCGGTCTTGCCGCAACCGGCGCGGGCTTCGCATGGGCTTCGGCTTTGACTTCCGGTTCGGGAGCTTTGCCGCGGCCGAGAGCGTACTCCACCGAGGCGCGCAGATCGACCAGCATGCGCAACGGCTGTCCCGAGGAATACTCCGCCTGGAACATCACCTTCCATGACTGACAGATCACGCGCAGGCGAATGATCGGTTCCTGCGCGGAAAACTGGGCGCGGCGGCAGTCGATGGTCTCGACGCCCTTGTCCTCAAGCTCGGTCAGCCCGTCGAGAATCGTGTTGAGATCGCCCAGCATGAGGCGGAAAAACGACCGCCGCATGAGGTACCCGAAGCGGGTGAAAGCAGCCAGGGCGATTGGCAGATAGAACAGGTCCCCAGCCTGGCCCTTCGCCTTTCGCCCCTGTTCCAGAACGCCGCCATGCAGAAGCTCATCGAGGGAACGGCAGCGCCGCGCCGTATCGAGCACGCGGTCCAGCGCGTTCAACCAAACCGGAGGCTTCAGTTCCACCGGGCCCAAAACCGGCTCCAGCGACTGGGCCACATAGCCGAGATCAACGTCTGCGTCGCTCACGCCAGATGGCGCCAGCTGGCTGAAATACTGCACCAGCAGAAAATCAATCTTGTCCCGGATGACGTCGGTTCTGACCGTCTTCGCCAGGAAGTGCTGCAGCAGGCTCACCAACCCTTCCTGATTCACCAGAGCACTGGTTTGCAGGAACTGGCGCAATTGGTGCACCTGGATGAGCTGATCCATTTCCTCAAGCCAGCGGTTGGCCTGTTCGACGGTCTCTTTCCCGGGCGTGTCGACGCCGGCTTCAAGATCGGCGCAGGTTTTCACGTCGATCGCGAACTCACGCGCGAGTTCGAAATAAATGGGGTATAACCGCCGGGCGGAACTCCATTGGGCGGCGAGATCTTGTACGGGTGTTGTAGGAGTCATGATTTCACGATCCAGTTGGGTACTGCTCCACGAAAGCGTGCGGCCACTACGGTTTTGCCGGGCTGATACTGCACCGCGACGACCGCGACGGCGACATCGAACGAACGGTCGGAGTTCTGCAGGCGAAGGTCATCGCCAAACTCCAACGGCGTGTTGCACGCGAAAAGGACTTCGCGGGGAGTGCCAAATTCGATCACGATACTTTCGGTGAAATGAGCTGCGGTGGGGTCGCTGCCCGGCAGGACGCGGGCAAGTTGTACCGGCATACGTACGGGCGATGCCTCGGGGAAGAAGCGAGCAAGCTCCGCCACGGTGCTGGCGTTCTGTGCGTTACGCGCCGTGGCTGTGGCTTGTTGCGCCAAGCGATGAGAATCCCCTAACCCAGATTCGCTCTGCCCGATCGAAATGCGGGGTAGGGCTCCCCCCTCTTCCCGGTTAGGAAGAGCTGTGTGGGAAGCCAGACTCCGCAGTTCAGAAAAGAAGGAGCAACACGGCAGCCATCGCTGAGAACGGAAGGACTAGCACTGAGGTGAATGCATTTTCAGCGGGTTAGAGGGCATTCTGTGAGGCACTGATGAAGATTGCGCGTTTCTACGTCTCAGCCTGAGACGGACGTCTCATTCAGGTCAGCGTATTGTAGATCTCACGGCACGATCTCGAACACCGCGCCTGATCCGTCGGCGCCACCTTGTTGGGTGGTCCCGTAAACAACAATGCCGCTCACGGTTGGGTTTAGGACCAGGGCCCCGCCGGGATATTCGCCATCTGCACCGCTAAAGCAGTGCAATACCCTCTCATTACCCAAGGCGTCATACTTGAATACCGTTCCGCCATTGTAGGTGCCTCCAAGGACAGTATTGCCGTACAAATTGCCGGCCGAGTCGCGGCTCAGCCCCAGCCCTGGATAGCCGCCGTCCCCCGGTTGGGAAAAGCTGTGTAGCACACTCTCTTTACCGGTCCGCTCAATCTCGAAGAGCGTTCCAGTACCAGCGACTCCACCTGTCGAAGTAGTTCCGTAGAGGTTGCCTACGGCATCCATTACCAATGCCCCCGTTGGGTTTCCCCCGTCTGCCCCGGAGGCGAAGCTATGAAGGGTCATCTCTTTGCCGCCTACGTTCAATTTGAACACGGTTCCCCAAGTGAAAGCGCCGCCGTAACTAGTTGTGCCATATAGGTTGCCAGCACCGTCAACGATTACGCCCGTGGGATTTGCTCCGTCCGTTCCGCCACTGAAGGTGTACAGGACGGTTTCCTTGCCGGCAGTGTCCAGCTTAAACAAGATCCCTACATTCGCGGAACCGCCATACTCGGTTGTTCCGAAGAGATTACCCTTCGCATCCATCGTCAGTCCTGTCGGATTCCCACCGTCCATCGACGACTCCGTGAAATTGTGGAGGACGCTCTCGGTTCCCTTTGTGTCCAGCTTAAACACTGTCCCACAGCCCGTTTGGACAACACACGAAAGGTCGCCCCCGTCGCCAGTTATGCCATATAGGTTACCAGCGGCGTCGCGGATCAGATTCCCGGGGTGTGCTCCGTCCTTGCCAGCGAAGTTGTAGAGAGTCGTCTTGCCATGTTTTGACAGCTTGAACACTGTCCCCAGACCATACGCACCGCCATAGGTGGTCGTGCCATACAGGTTCCCTGCCGAGTCCCGAACCACACCTGCGCTGGGGTATACACCGTCGGCCCCGTTCCTAAACGAGTAAGCAACCTTTTCTGTCTGCGCATGTGCGAATTGCACTGCAAGCACAGCGATTAGGAAAGTCGCGGCCCCGGCGAGAAACGGCTTGCCAAAGTTGGCGGGGCGCAGCACGTTGGATCGGGTGTTGGCGGTCAAAGCGATTCCTCCCGGGCGGGACGCCAGTTCGTCAGGTTACCGCGCCTCACCTTGTTGGTCAAGAAATAAAGGAACAGAAATAAAGGAACGGAAGGAGGAATAGAGTCGATGAATCGATGTTATTCGAGCTTTACTTCCTCGAAGGGTTGGTGTAGCTCTTCCATCTACCAAGCGTGATGGAGTGACGATATGAAAGGCCTCGTGCTGTCCAGCATACTCACAGTGTACGCCCTGCATTTCGGTGTTGCGAAGGCTCAGGATCCTTCCGGCGATGCGAACTGTGCGGGTCATCCTTGCATGACCACTTACCACAGCAACAACAACCGGAACGGAGTGAACTCTCGGGAAACCTACCTGGTAGCGAATAGCTTTCCCAGTGGTTTCGGAACTTCTCCCGCCTCGGTCTCGGTGGACGGGATGGTCTATGCACAGCCACTCTATATGTATGGAGTTTCATGGGCTGGCTCCTCTAACTGCGCGGCTGGTGCGACGAACATGGTGTATGTCGCTACCGAAAATAACACTTTATACGCGATACAGGCGGATTCGCCCTTCAACATTTGTAAATCAGTTACTCTAAACAATTCAGGCGCGGACACAGCAATCTCGGTGGGCGCATTACCGCTGGCGGGAACTCCTGCTGTCGCGTGCAATAACCTGACCGGATCGTCGACTTACGGTACTATCGGAGTTACAGGGACTCCTGCGATTGATCCGAACAGCAACGTCTTGTTTGTCGCTTCTGCCCACCAGTCCGTAAATACTCCGTATACGTACACTCAAAGACTGAATGCGGTGGACATAACTACTCTGACGATAATTCAGACTTTAGATCTTCCAACCTACATTAACGCTGCCGCGCCGTCTGGATATCCGACCTTCTACGCGCTCAACGAAAGCCAGCGATCAGGGGTAACTCTGACGAAGATAGGCACTACGGGCGTTAATATCTACATCGCTTGGGGCACTTTCTGCGACGCAAACATATCCTCGGGGGGCTCGTTCGGGCTGGTCTCGGAATTCGACTACAGCTATGGCACTTCCTCATTTAGTACCGCGGTCGAAAGTTTCTATCCTGAGGGGACCAACACAAACCTGGTCTACACGACGCCAGCCCCGGCTGGAGTGTGGATGTCCGGCGGAGCTCCGGCGGCGGACTCGAGCGGCAATGTTTACGTGGCTGTGGGAAACGGGAAGTTTGAGGGTGTTAACACTCCGCTAAACTTCGGCAACAGCATTGTCAAGCTGGGCGGCTCCACGTTTGGTGAGGAGGACTTCTACACGCCGAACGTTTGGTCCATTCTGAACTTTGGCACCACCGGCACCAACAAGGCCTCATGTGGCGGAACGTGTCAGGTGGCGCTACCGACCGGTGACTGGGACCTGGGTTCGGGCGGAGCCGTGCTTCTCACTACGTCTTCTGCGACTCAATATGGGGAGTTGGTCGCGGGAGGCAAGGAAGGCATGTTCTATGTGACTTACTACTGCAGCTCCTCGACCTGTCCGAGTACCTCGTGGAATGCGTTGATGGGAGGGCTCGACGGTCCGACAGGGTACAACACTAATTCCGCTTCCAACTATAAGACCCAGGCCTGTACTCAAAGGCACCTCCATGAGTCCATCTCCGGGCAGTCTAGCCCAGTGCTTCTATGGCGTCCCAGTGCAAGCAACGAAGGCTGAAAGCGGCGAACGTGCAACACCGGCGTTCTGGTCCCCGAGCGGGTCAAATCCGTACCTGTACACGGTCGGCACGAGTGACATTCTGAAGGCGTATGTGTTCAACTCGACGGGATCGAACGCTGGCACCTTCACGACTCCGGCCGGTGCAACCGGGAATCCACCGTCCGGATCGGGTACGAAGTTCGGGTATCCGGGGGCAACTCCTTCAGTCTCCTGGGACGGCACACACACCAACACAGCTATCGTGTGGGTGTTGGACACGTCCGCATGGAGTAAAGGAAGCAGCAATCAAGCTGTTTTGACAGCCTATGTAGCGCAGCCGAGTGGTTCTTCACTGAATCAGATCTGGACCACCTATGGAAAGACGGGCGCTCCGGGGGCGACCAAGTTCATGGTTGCAACCGTCGCAAATGGCAAGGTCTATGTCGGCGGCCAGCGGGTCGGTGGCTGTGGAAGCACATGCACCGGATTGCTCACCATCTATTACTAGATCCACCCCCTCAGGTAACGAACTCACTGCAGCGTGTGGCTCGACGATCCAGAACCGGATTGGCCCGCCCCAATGTTGTAGCGCTTCAGCTTGCGGTACAACGTGGCGCGGCTGATGCCGAGCATGCGTCCGGCGAGGGCTTTATCGCCTTTCACCTGCTCGAAGACGCGCTGGATGGTAGCGCGTTCGATGTCTTCGAGATCTGTGGTAGACAGCGGAGCTCTCGGCGATTCGTGCGCCGCCTGCACCGCGGCGAGATCGGGATCAAGTACCGTCGGCCTGTCCACTGGTGCGGTGACTGTTGCTCCCCCCGAGGCCGCGCCCGAAGCAATGGCGGGTGGAAGGTCGCCGAGGTCGATGATCTGTCCATTGCCCAGTGCGACGGCGCGCTCCACGCAATTTTCCAGTTCGCGAACGTTGCCCGGCCAGTCATATTGCATCAGGGCTTTCATCGCGGCACTGGTCACGTGCAACTCCGAACCGGGAGCATAACGCTCCAAGAACCAGTGCACCAGCATGGGAGTGTCGCTACGACGCTCGCGCAGGGCGGGAACGTACAAAGTAACCACGTTCAGTCGGAAGTAGAGGTCTTTGCGGAAGGTTCCATTCTTATAGGCCGCCTCAAGATCGCGGTTGGTGGCCGCGATGACGCGGACGTCCACCTTCATTCTCTGGTTACTGCCCACCGGACGCACTTCTTTTTCCTGCAATACCCGCAGCAGCTTGGCCTGCAATTCGAGAGGCAGTTCACCGACTTCGTCGAGAAAAATGGTGCCGCCATCGGCGGCCTGGAACAGTCCCTGTTTCGATTTCAGGGCTCCGGTAAAGGCTCCCTTTTCGTAACCAAAGAGCTCGCTTTCGATCAGCGTGGGCACCAGCGATCCGCAGTCGACGGCAACAAAAGGGCGGCTGGCAAAGGCGCCGCGGAAATGCATGGCGCGGGCCACCAATTCCTTGCCGGTTCCGCTTTCGCCGTAGATGAGCACCGGGGTCCGAGTGTCTTTGAGGCGCGCCACCATGCGGAGAACATCCTGGATCTTGGCGGAGGAACCGACGATGCCATGCACCGCGGTTTCGGAATCCATGCGCTGTCGCAGAAATTCGTTTTCTTCGACCAGGCGGACTTTTTCCGCCATACGCCGCAGGAACAGACGAAGTTCCTCCAGCGGAGAGAACGGCTTGGTGATGTAGTCGTAGGCGCCGAGCTTCATGGCCTGGACAGCGGTTTCGATGGAGCCGTGTCCGGTCATGAGCGCAATTTCGGTGCGCGGCAGAAGCTTTTTTACTTTCTCCAGGAATTCCAGGCCCGACATGTGCGGCATCACCATGTCGGTCAGGACCATGTGTACGGACTGCTCTTCCAACAGCGCCAGCGCGGACTCCCCGCTTTCCGCTTCCAGGCACACAAACCCGAGAGCCTCGCCGACCGTGACGCAGAGTTTGCGGATACTCTGCTCGTCGTCGACGATCAGCAGGCGAATGCGAAGGTCTTCTTTGCTCCCCGGATTATTCACTCGGCCTTTCCAAAAGTCTTCGAGACCACATCGATAAACTGCTGCACGCGGAAAGGTTTCTCCACGCAGGGGGCGCCGGTTGCACGCAAGGTGGCTACCGTTTCCTCGTTGGCAATGTCGCCGGTAATAAAGATGATTCGCGAAGCCAGATCGGGGCGGTGGACGGCAACCCAGGCATGCACCTGGCCTCCGTCTACTCCGCCGGGGGTGCGCATATCGGATACAACCCCCAGAAATGCGCCGGTTTCGAGCATGCGGAGAGCGTCCACGCCAGACTCGCAGCAGACTACGGGATATCCGCTGCGCTCAAGGGCGGCTTGAACGTATGCCATGACGGCGGGCTCATCCTCGATGAGCAGCACGGGCAAAGGCTGGGGTCTGAGGGCGGGTAGGCTCATGGTTGTATCACTCCTGCGGCCACACTCAAAGAGGCTGGGTGGGACGCTGCGGGCAGGCGGACAACGAAGGTGGCGCCGGGACTGCCAGTGTTGTTGTGACAGAGAATCTCGCCGCCGTGCTCCTTCAGGATGCCGTAGCAAATGCTGAGGCCGAGTCCGGTGCCTTTACCGACCTCTTTGGTGGTGAAGAACGGGTCGAAAATCTTGTCGGGGTAGGAGATTCCGTTGCCATTGTCGCAGAACGAGACTTCGACGGCGTCGCCGGCTTTGGTGGACATGATCTCGATGCGCGCGGGACGGCCGACTTCGTGGACGGCGTCGTAGGCATTGTTCAGGATGTTGAGAAAGACCTGCTGCAACTGGTGCGCATCGCCCATAACCTCGGGCAGTCCGTCGTCGAGATGTTCCACCACATCGACGCCGTGGCTGGTGAAGTCATAGGACCGCAACTGGATGGTCCGGCGCAAGATCGCGTTCAGTTGCACGGCGTTGCGCTGGGGCGGCATCTGGCGGGCAAAGCTGAGCAGGTTCTGCACGATCTGCTTGGTGCGCTGGGCTTCCTGCAGAATCACTCGCATATCCTTGCGGGCGGTTTCGGGCAGATCGGGATTCTCCATCAGCAGATCGGCGAAGCCCAGAATCGCGGTGAGCGGGTTGTTCACTTCGTGGGCGACGCCGGAAACCAACTGGCCGACCGCCGCCATTTTCTCGGCGTGCACTAATTTGTCACGCAGGACGGCGGAATCTGTAATGTCGGTGAGCACCACCACGATGCTGGTCACCGTTCCCTGCTCGTCGCGCATGGGGCTGAGATTGGCCGAGAACTTCCCGGCAGCGCCGTTGCCGCGCACGATCTGTACTTCCAGATTGTCGACTTGCTGGCTGTTCAGAGTGCTCTGCAGCGCCTCGGCCAGGGGGCGGACGAAACCGGGTGCGGCCAGTTCGAGCAAGGGACGCCCCAGCAACTCCCGCTGCTCGAATCCCGCGTCATACCAGCGGCGATTGGCGTAGCTGATCAGACCCGCGGTATCCGCAACCAGAATCAGGCTCTGGGTATTGCTGAGAATCTTGCCGGAGAAATCCCGCTCGCGGTGCAGTTCGGACTGGGAGGTGCGCAGGCCGGTCACATCGAGCATCAATCCGCGAATCTGCAACACGCGGCCCAGATTGTCGTAGAGGCCGAAGGCATTGATCAGAACGTGAATCGGCGATCCGTCCTTGCGCCGGAGAGTCGCTTCGAAATTGCGGAGGTGGCCATTTTCCTTCATCACCTCGGCGTGGTGCTCCCGCTGCTCGGGAGAAAGATAGAGTTGCCGGGGAATGTCGATCTGCAGCAATTCCTCCCGGCTGCCATAGCCCAGCATGCGCACCATGGCGTCATTGACTTCGATGAAACGTCCGCTCGGCGTGCTGAAGAAGAGTCCTTCCTGAATATTGTCGAAGAGTTCCCGGTACCGGCGCTCGGCCTCGCGCCGGTCGGAAATATCTTTCAAGACGTGAATGGTTTGCAGGCCTTCGTCGGAAGCGCCATGCACGCGCGACGTGGAAACCAGATAGGTGCGATCGAACACCGGGTGGGCGAATTCGTCCGAATCGTCCGCCATGGCGCGGCAGAACGGACACGAGTAAGACGCGGTATCGCTGGTCAGGGCCATGAGAGCCCGCATATTCACGCCGATCAATTCTGCCGGCGGCACGCCGATCATCGCGGCCAGCGAGCGATTCACGCGCAGAACTTTGTCGGCCTGGTCGTGCACCACGATGAAGTCGGAAATGGCGTCGAAGATCTCCATCCAATGGCGATTGGCCTGCTCGATCCGCGTGAACAGGCGGGCGTTTTCGAGCGCCATGGCGGCATGCCCCGCCATGGTTTCCAGGAAGACGCGATCTTCCGGATCCAAGGGAGAGGAGCGTCCGGAAAGGCAGAGGAGCCCGGCCAATTCCCCGTTGGCGCCGGGCAGTCTGACCAGCGTGCAATCCGCCCAGCGTAGGCTGGACGCAGCTTCCGAGCCCAGTATCTGTTCCGCGGAACCGGAGACGACAGTCTCGGTGTG
>JADGNP010000143.1 GCA_017883425.1 Candidatus Sulfotelmatobacter sp.
CTCGAAGAGTCCCCGATGTGGCGCAGGCTTTACAAGGGCAAGTTGCCGGTTTGACGGTTACACAAAGCACCGGCGCGCCGGGAGACCCAATCAGTATTCGTATCCGTGGGGAAGGAACGATAGGTAACAACAGTCCGCTCTTCATAGTAGACGGAGTCCCTAGTCGCGATATATCCTTTTTGAATCCTGCAGATGTGCAATCCATGACCGTGCTCAAGGATGCTTCTGCTGCTTCTATTTATGGTTCCAGGGCTTCTGCCGGCGTAATTGTGATTACTACCAAGATTGGCGAAAGAGGGAAATCCAATTTTGACGTCAACTACTATAGTGGCTTTCAAAGGGCGACCAATCTTCCGACCATGTTGAACGGCCCTCAGTACATGAACAAAATGGAGGAAGCCTGGAACAATTCCGGTATAGCCGGCACAAACCCGTATACGACGGCCAAAACAACCGGGATGGTTAACGGGGAGGTTTTGGCTAATACCAATTGGTTGGATCAGTTATTCACGTCGGGAAAATCCCAGAACCTGCAGCTGACCGCGAGTGGAGGTAGTGAAAAGATCCGATACCTCATGTCGGGTGGAATTAATAAGCAGGATGGTATTGTGATTTACTCGAATGACGGGTATCAGCGCTTCAATTTCAGGACGAACATCAATGCAGCTTTGACTGATCGTTTCAACGTTGGAACCAATCTCCTGTTTACCTATGCCAACCAGGACGCGCTTTCCTCAAGCGGAGATGCACCCGGTATTATCCGTCATGCCTTGATTAGGCCTCCCGTCATACCCGTTTTTAAGAATCCAACTGATTCGACTTATACCGCGAGCGATCCGTTTACCGATTTGCCCTTCTTTGTAACACCATGGGACAACCTCAATAACCGGTATGAGTTTGGCTCCAACCCCGTTGCCCTGGCCTTTTTCACCAATGACAAGAGAAGCAACCTCAAGACTTTCGGCAATATTTACGCAGAATACGCTCTTTTGGACGCTCTAAGATTCAAGAGTAATCTTGGGGTCGATCTAAACTTGAGCCACAACAAAGCCTTCAACCTCAATTTCGGCGATAATAACGGAGGAATTTCGAATCCGCTGGACCAGGGAACCGGGCGTCAAAATCGTCCGACCGGGTTGAACGAAGACAGAGGGCAGGAAACTACTGTCACCTGGAACAACACCCTGAATTATGCCAAGAATAATCAAACGCATGACATAAGTGCGCTCGTAGGTAGCGAGTATATCACCAACTATTCTTCTTCGATTGGTGGATCGAGACAAAGGTTCGATTATGTAAGGGAGAACTTTCAATATCTCGACTACGGTGGAACACTGGATCAAAACACCGGAGGTTCTGCATCTGAATGGGGCCTTTTCTCACTATTCAGCTCGGCAACCTACATGTTCGATACACGGTACATGATTACAGCCAATTTCAGAGCAGATGCTTCTTCCAGGTTTGCACCAAAGAATCAATGGGGCTATTTCCCATCGGTTTCCGTGGGCTGGAAAATGTCCAATGAGAGTTTCATGCAGAATGTTGGTTGGATATCTGACCTGAAACTGAGAGCCAGCACGGGAAAATTGGGCAACCAGGAGATCGATAACTACGCTTTCCTGACTTTGCTCCAAAGATCGGGATCCCAATTTCTCATTTCCCGTTACGGCAATCCCGATCTGAAATGGGAGACCACTTTACAAAATGACATTGGGCTGGATGTGGGGATGCTGAGCAACAAGCTCTATCTCTCCATGGACTACTTCGTGAAGAAGACGTCTGACATTCTGTTACCCATTTCTTTGCCTTCCATAGCGGGAAATGTTTCTCCAACCATCGTCAATGCGGGTGAAGTGAGTAACAAGGGATATGAGCTCTCTCTGGATTTCAAAAATAGTGGTGGGGCGTTCAATTACGGTATAAGGGGAAATCTGGGCACGGTCAGGAACATGGTAGAAAAACTGCACCCCAATTTACCGAGTATAATAGGGGGTTGGACCAGAACCGAAGTAGGACATCCGCTTAACTCATTTTATGGTTACGTGATGGAAGGCATTTATCAAAATCAAAGTGAAATCAACGCGCATTTATTCGGCACTGTAAATCCTCCGGACCAGCCGGGCGACATCAGATTCAAGGATTTGAATGGCGATGGAATAATCAACGCTAACGACCGGACGTTCATCGGAAATTCGATTCCAAAACTTAACTATGGTCTGAACCTATCCGCGGACTATCATCGTTTTGATGTTTCCATGTTTTTTCAGGGAGTAGGGGGGGTGGACAAATACAACGATGCCAAGCAGATAACGGATTATGACAGCCGTCCCTTTAACCACACTGTCGCAGTACTAGGGGCCTGGAGTGTAACCAATCCCAGTAACACCATTCCCCGCACTACCTTCAACGACAATGGCAGCAGCAAGATATCGAGCATTTTTGTGGAGGATGCTTCCTATTTCCGCCTGAAAAACCTGGAGCTCGGATACACTATCGGACCTACCCGACGCCTGTATGTATCCGGACAGAACCTCTTTACAAAGACCAACTATACAGGATTGGATCCGGAATCCACCGATTTTCTGGACAAGGGAACTTATCCGCAATCGAAAGCATTCCTAGTCGGAATCACTGCGAAATTTTAATCGATTTATTCAGAAATCATAAATCGATAGGAGCAATCATGAAGACAAGGCATAAGGCAGCTGCATCGATCCTGATCATCTCAGCTTTCAGCTGCACCGATTTACACAAGGATCCTATCGGTTTGCTTACTCCGGAACAGGTAAGCACAGACCCGACACTGAATTCGGTCGAGGTATCGGTGACATCGTCGTATCAGATGCTCGCCAACACACTGAACCTCCTCAACGAATGGAGATGGGATTTAGGTACAGTGTTTAGAAACGATATCATTTTGCAGGACATGGCTTCGGATGATGTGAGCAAGAAATGGATCCCTGATGGCGACCAGGCATGGATGGATGAGGTGGTCAGTTTTAATTTTACCTCCTCCAATCAGGCCTTTAATGGTCAATGGAGCTACGATTACGAAGGGATATCCCGGTCCAATTTGGCCATCAGCTATTTGACCGATGCGGCGATAACGGCAAAAATTGCCATCGATCCGGAGTTGAAAAACAGGCTGTTGGGCGAGGTCTATTTTTTGAGGGCTTTTTACTATTTCGATCTGGTAAATAACTTCGGAGACGTACCGTTGTTGCTGAAGCCACTTAAAGATTTTAGCGATGCTTACGCTGTGGCCAAGAGGGAAACTAAAGCCAACGTCTATGCACAAATCAGCTCAGACCTGGCCCAGGCAAAAACATTATTGCCAAATTTCAAATATTCTGATCCTGCAGAACCTTTCAGAGCGTCTAAAGGGGCTGTCCTGGCTATGCAGGCCAAAGTGGCACTTTACAACGAAAAATGGACAGACGTCATCAGTATCGTGACTGAATTGGAAGGCCTGAATTTTTACAGTTTAAACGCCAATTATTTCGACAATTTCGATGCAGCCAAGAAACTTACCGAGAACGAAGTCATTTTCGCTTACGATCACGAGTCGGGTACAACTCCAAGAAGCGGCAATGGACTGTGCGCGCCGTTGGATTGGGGTTTTATTGCTCCTACCGCTAATTTTCTCGCTGAATTTGAAGCTGGTGACCCAAGGTTATTATACACAGTAGATACATCCAATCATTTTGTTTACAAATTGTTGGGCTCAACAAATACAGCTGCCGGTTATAAAGGAAACGACGATGCGCCAAGCAACAAGATCTATATTCGCCTGGCGGATGTATTGCTTTGGAAAGCCGAGGCATACAATGAAACGGGGTTGTACTCCCAGGCAATTGCCATCATCAATACAATCAGGAACCGGGCCCGGACGGGTGTAACGGTTGGCGGTACTTTGCCGCCGGTTGGTACCCTGCCTGACAGAATTGCCTCCGTCGATAAAACCCAGATCAAAGGCTGGTTAATGCACGAAAGAAGAGTGGAGCTGGGCTTCGAATCGCAACGGTTCAATGACCTGAAAAGATGGAAAATAGCTGCGCAGGTTTTGACTCCTGCTATTGGAAAAAACTTCAAGGCGTTCAACTATCTTTATCCAATTCCACAGGGTGAAATCGATAAATCAGGCGGAAGCATAACGCAGAATACCGGTTATTGATTCACGCCGAATTGGAGATGGCTCTTCCGTCCGCGCGGAATAAGTGCACACGCTCGGGCGGCACGCGAACCGTGATCGTCTCGCCAACACCGGGCAGTCGATCATTCGAGGCTGATGCCATCACGAATGCTCCCGCGAGAGCCAGGCGGCGTAGAGTCGCTCGAAGTTGGCCCCGGGCGCACGATAGTATTCGTCGGCGGTGACGTCCAGCACTCGGGGCACTGCCGCCCTCACTTCTGAACCAGAGAGCGCGCCGGCATCGCGACGCTTCCTGAAATTCCGGAACACCGCGGCTGCGGGCTTCTCGCTCCCGTCGGAGCGCACCAGTCCGAAGGTGCGTTCCCGTACCGCGGTCGCGAGTGGTGGCCGATCGAAGAGCCGGGAGTCGTAGTCGCCGTAGCACCAGGCGTACGCGCCAGCCGCGCCGGTGCTCACCAGTCTTTCCAGCACTCCCTCGTAATACGCCGCCGCCTCTTCCTCGGACGCCAGATATTGACGGAGCGGCCGTCCCAGGAAATCGTCGGTAATCGTGTGTCCGGCAACTCCCGGGGGAGCGGTGCACAGCCCGAACTCCTGCATGAGCGGAGCGCGGCCGCGGCCCGAGAGCCCGGCCGTCAGCGCGCAGGAGAACGGCACCAGCTCCGGATCGAGAAATGAGCGCGCGACGTTGCAGTAGAGCGGGTAAGCGTGCATCAGGTCCTCGTCGGCGACCTCGCCGACATCGTCCACGCGCATGTAGTTCTCCGTCGTCAGTGACGGAAGGTGCGCGCCTATCTGAATCGGCGTACCGGGAGCGACGCGTCTTACCGTATTCGCCAATAGCGACGCCCAGAGCCAGCCTGCATCTCTCGTACGAGGCCGCTGTGCATCGTCGATCTCGTTTGCCAGATCGAACGCGCGTATCGCGCTGTCGCCCGACAGTGCGCGTGCGCACGTCTCGACCAGCAGCGACTGTGAGCGCAGGATCGTTGGATCCGAGAACAGGTCGGCGGGCACGCCGTGCGCATCAAGCATCCAGGCGGGCCACCAGAATTTACCGCTCATGTTTATGACGACGAGGGTGGGCACGACCTTCAGCCCAGCATCCTTCGCCGCGCGCGCGACCTCCACGAGGTTCGCAACCATGTCGGCCGCCACAGTAAGCGGCTGGGGGAGAAAGTCCTGCGCCAGCGTGAACAGCCGCACGACGTCGAAGCCAACGCTGGCGATTTGCGCCATCTCGTCGCGCACCTCACCGATGTCGAGCTCGCGCCACATGTACATGGCGCTTCGGCGTGGCCAGTAATTGACGCCCAGCTCGAAGGTCACGGCTCCGACAGCCCCGCCAGAATCTCCGCGAGTGAAAGGTCCGCGACGGCCATGACCGCATCGGCGGCGCCGTAATAGATGCGCACGATGTCGGCTTCAGCGACCAAACCGCACGTGAACACGACGTTCCCGTAGAAGCCCTCGCGCTCGTACGCCGTCTCGGGTTTGAGGATCGGCTCGCGCGAGCGCGCCAGCACCTTGCCGGGGTCGTGGAGATCCAGCAGCAGTGCGCCCAATGAGTACGCGGCCGGCGAGCTTGTAACGCCGTGATAGACCGCGAGCCACGCATCCCGATTGCCGGAGTGCACGCGGAACGGAACCGCTCCGCCGCCGATTTTCTCATCGTCCCAGCTGCCCGGACGCGCCGTCGCAACGACGCGATGGTTGCCCCACGAGATCAGATCCGGGGACGACGCGACCCAGATCGAGGGCTTTCCGAGGCCCTCGGGCATCGGACGGTGCAGCGCGACGTAACGACCGCCGATCTTCTCGGGAAATATCGTCACGTCGCGATTGGGGGGAGGGAAAATCACACCGTGCCTTTCGAACGTCCTGAAGTCCTTCGTGGAGGCGAGGGCTGTCGTGATGCCGTGCTGGGACACGGCGGTGTAGTTGATCCAGTACGTGCCATCCAGAAGGGTGATCCGTGGATCCTCGATCCCGAACGCCTCGTACTGGTTGCTGGGAGAAAGAGCGGGCGTGCCCTCGACCTCGAAGTGAATCCCGTCGCGCGAGCGGGCGACTCGAAGGTGTGACATTGACGTGAGCCAGGTGGTGCCTTCGACGATCACCGCTCGTGGATCGCTTGCATCCAGGCCTTTGGTGTTCTCCATCCACCGCTTGATCTCAATGCGGCGGGTGTCGGCATTGTAGATCGCCGCGGAGATGCCGCCCGATGCGAGCTTCCGCGGGGCCTCGGATACCCGCAACAAGAGGACGGTGTCGTCCCCAAATCGTGTAGCACCGGCGTTGAAGACGCCCACCACCTCCATGTCCGGCCGCGAAGCGAGGACCATGTCGGGAGTGACGATCGGATTCTCCGGAGCCCGGATAGCGTTCACGCTTTACACAGGCGGATGAGGTCGGGGATCACGAGGCGGCGTAGTCAACCGCCCGCCGCTTTTGCCAGGGCTTCCTCTGCCCAACTGTTGATACTGGTACCTTCTCGATCGGCTGCCCGCGTAATCGCACGGTGAACTGCAGGATCCACACGCAGGATGAACTTGCCGGAGAATGGTTGCTCTGGCTTTTCGCCTTGCTCGCGGCAGTAGTCGAAATAAACTTGCATCGACTTCGCGAACTCTCGCTTGAGCTCGGCCATCGAGCTGCCCTTGAAGTTCACCACATCGGAGATGTTGATCACCCGACCGTGAAATCCGTTGTTCTCTTCGTCAATCTCGAGCTGGGCTACGTAGCCCTTGTACTCCAACGTTGCCATCGTCGTCTCCCTTGTTTCCGACAGTGGTCATTCCAGTATCCCGACGTGTAGCCGTTGCCGCTTGTTCATGCTATCAAACATAGTATCATTGGAGAGCAAGTCAATAACTACGATAAAGCCTCCCCCGCAAGCCGCGCATTGAGTCGCCGGCTTGGGGGTTCTAAATTGCAGGTCCATGTCGAACAGAATTCTGCGCCCTCTGCTGGCGCCGGTACTTCTCCTTGCGGTCGCTTCCTGCACACCTGCGCCCCGCGCTCTCCCCACCGCGGCGCACGCGGACTCGACCGTCATCCGCCGGGATATCGAGTTCCTCGCCAGTGATCGACTCGAGGGCCGGCTCGCCGGTACACCGGGGAATGATTCCGCCGCGGCGTATCTAGCCAGACGCTACCGTTCGCTCGGCTTGACTGAGCTGGCGCCGGGTTACCTTCAGCCGTTCGATGCTCTCTCCGCGCAGGATGCGCACATGGGACGCACCCAGCCGCGCCCCACGCAGAACGTCGTCGCGCTGCTGCGCGGTCGAGATCCGGCGCTGCGCGATGAGTATATCGTCATCGGCGCGCACTTCGATCACCTGGGACGCTCGCCGATGTTCGCCATGGATCCAGAAGCCGGGGACGCGATCCGCAATGGAGCGGACGACAACGCATCCGGAACCGCTGCCGTGCTCGACCTCGCCCGATTGCTCAAGGCAAATCCGCCGCGCCGCTCCGTGATCTTCGTCAACTTCAGCGCGGAGGAGCTTGGAGTCCTCGGCTCCAGCTGGTTCGTGAACCATCCGCCCGTTCCGATAGAACGCATGGTCGCGATGCTCAACTTCGACATGGTCGGCCGGCTCAGAAACGACAAGCTGATCGTGTACGGAACTTCGACCGCCACCGAGCTCAAGGGCATCGTCGACAGCGCGAATGCGGCGCCGGCGGGGGGGACCGCAATGTTCCGCATCAGCGGCGGCGGTGATGGATACGGGCCATCGGACCAGTCTTCCTTCTACGCGAAGGACATCCCCGTTCTGCACTTCTTCACGGATCTGCACGAGGATTATCATCGCGCCACCGACGATGCCGACAAGATCAACGCGGGGGGCGAGGCGCGCGTGGTGGAGCTCGCGCTCCGCGTGGCGCGGGTTATCGCCGACCGGCCGGCGCGGCTGACATTCGTGCATATCGCCGCCCCCGTGCGCACGGCTGTTTCCGAAGAGGGCAAGCAGACCTATCTCGGCACCGTCCCTGACATGGGTGCCAGCGAGACCCGGGGCCTCCTCCTCACCGGCGTCCGTCCCGGCAGTCCCGCCGATTTGGGTGGTCTCAAATCCGGCGACGTGATTGTCGAGTTAGGGGGTGTGGCGGTGAAGGATCTATACAGCTATAGCGACGCGCTCTATGCCCACAAGCCGGGTGATGTGGTGAAGATCGTGGTGCTGCGCGGCGGCGACCGACTGGAGGTCTCCGTCACGCTGGGCAGGCGCGGCGGAGGCTGACGCATTCCCTTGGGCACCCGCAGCACAGGGGTGGTTTAGCGGCTGGCCGTCGCCAGCTTCGACCTGCGTCGCGAATTGACGTTTGTGAAATCGGCCAGATTCAGCGCATAATTCGCGTTGACTCTGTTATTCCACGCTGCCGCTTCAGCGGTGTGGCCGAGCGCGGCGTGAGCCTCGGCGATGCGATTCATCACCAGGACATTCGTGGTGTCGGCCGCCATAAGGATCGTCAGCGCATCAGCCGGCTTCCCCTGTTGCGTCAGCTGATAACCCTCGAGCGCGGACAACCAGTCCTTGGGCACGCTGCTTGGATCGGCCGCTGCCTGAGCTTTGAGAGCCGCAAGCTCCTGGCCTGCGGGTGACCAATGTTTCAGGAGTCCGTGCGCCATCGCGCCGAAATAGTGGACATTCCACGGGACGTTTGCGCTCGCCGCTTTCGCCAGTGCCAGCGATTGGTGCGCGGCGTTTGCATTGCCGGCGTTGGCCTGAACGGTGGCGAGCTGCGAGTACAACACAGCGGTGCTGCGCGCGTCGCCTTGCACTTTTGCCTCGGCGAGCGCTGCCTCCAGCGCTTTCGTCATTACGTCAGCGGGCGCGCCCTGCAACACGTACGTGCCGACGATCTGACGCATGTAGCCGAGCTTTTGTGGTGTAGTCCAGGCGTTGGCAATCGCCTGATTCAGATACGTTCGCGCCTGATCGTACTGGCCCTGCAGCGCGGCGACTTCGGCCAGTCCCGCGTAGGCTTCGGGGAATTTGGGCGGGACTGTCGCTGCCTGTTTGTAATGTGCAGCCGCCTCGGCGAAGTTTCCATTCCACTGCAGAATTTCGGCGTAGGTATCGTGTGGATTGGGAGCGTTCGGAAGTATCTCCACCTGATGTTTTGCGGCAGCGAGTGCACCCGCACGATCCCCACCAAACCAGGCTTGATAGGCGAGGGTGTTGTAACCGAGGGGATAATTCGGATGCCGCGTGACGAAATCTCGCGTCGCCGCGAGCGGCGTGCCGAAGCCGCCCGCCGCCGACCACGCGAGAAGCTCGTCCGCCGGCTTCAGCTGGGATGCCGCGCGAAAAAGCGCGCTGGCCGAGTCGGTATGGCCGAGTGCTGTTTCGCGGTAGGCAGTGGCGAGAACGAGCTCGTTGTTGGTGGCGCGCGCGGCGTCGGCGACACCACGACTGAGCTCGGTGTTCTGCTGAGCGGGATCGAGCGCTGTGCTGGTGGCCGCGTAGAGTACGCGCGCGAGTCCGAAATTGGGATCGGCGTCGATCGCCGCTTTGAAGTGCGACGCAGCGGACTCGAGGGAGGCGTTCTGGAAGTCGCTCACTCCGGCGCGGAATTCCGTGGCGGCGGCATTCGTCGTACTGAGCTTGAGCGAAGTGTCTGTCTGCGATCCCGCGGCGAGAGGAACCACGGACAGAACTGCGACGGCCGCGATGAGGCAAGTGGAACGCGTACGCATTGACCCTCCCTGGGTGGGATTTGGAGGCGGCCGATTATATCGGCCGGAACCAGATTATATAGCTGCGGCCATCGAAAACACGCAAGAGTACGAAACACACAACGGACACCATTCAGAGTACGATAGATATCTTATCGAAGGCTGAACAGCGGTTCCCGAGGCTGCATAGACCGGGCAGGCGCCAGAGAGGATCTTCACAATGCGAACGACCCCAAATAAATCCGAAGCCGAGACGGCGCCCTCGAAGCCAGCAAACGCCACGCCCCCTGACATCGCCCCCGTGCCGATCCCCCGCGAAAACGGGGCGGATCATTCCACTCAACTATTGGAAAAGGCGCGTGCCGATACCGATACCGTCCTGAAGGAGCTTGGATCGCAACTGGACGGCCTGAGCGAGGCGGAAGCCGATTCCCGCCTGAAGCAGTTCGGGACGAACGAGATTGCCCGAGAGAAGCGTCAATCGGCCCTGATGCGCCTCTTGGGCAACATCAAGAATCCGTTGGTCCTGCTGCTCCTGGCGCTGGGCATAATCTCCTTTCTGACCGGCGACCTGCGGGCGACGGTGGTCATTTTCGTGATGGTCGTTCTGGGCGTGGTGTTGCGTTTCGTCCAGGAGATGCGTGCCGATAACGCGGCCGCGGAACTCCAGGCGATGGTCAGCAACACGGCGACGGTGGTGCGAAGCGGCAAGGAAAGAGAAGCATCGCTCAAGATGCTGGTGCCTGGCGATATCGTCCGGCTGGCAGCCGGCGACATGGTGCCGGCTGATGTGCGCGTGCTTTCCGCCAAAGATCTGTTCCTGAATCAGGCTGCCCTCACGGGCGAAGCCCTGCCGGTGGAGAAAAAAGCAGCCCCAGCGCCGGCGAACGTTCAGAACCCGCTGGAACTTCCCAACATCTGCTTCCTCGGCTCCAACGTGGAGAGCGGATCGGCGACGGCCGTGGTCATCCATACCGGGAGCCGGACCTACTTCGGATCACTGGCCATCAGTATTGTCGCACAGCGCCAGCTAACCAGCTTCGACAAGGGCATCAACAAGTTCACCTGGTTGATGATCCGCTTCATCGCCGTGATGGTCCCGGCGGTTTTCCTCATCAACGGACTGAGCAAGCAC
>JADGNP010000144.1 GCA_017883425.1 Candidatus Sulfotelmatobacter sp.
ACCGACGGACAATTGAAGGTCGCCTGCGGGCCCTTGCAGCCCATTTTGTACAAGCACCAGCCCTTGCGATGGCCTTCGTCGCCCCACTCCTGAACGTAACGGCCGGCGTCGTAGTGGGCGCGTCGTTCGCACTGGTCATGGATGATGCGCCCGTACGCGAACAGAGGACGATTGTACTGGTCCACAGCGGGCAACTGGCCGAAAGTCAAGTAGTGCACCAACACGGCGGCCGTGTTGGCGGGATTCTGAGGGCATCCACCAAGGTTGATTACCGTGGCTTCCGGCACGGCCTCTGAGATGCCCACAGCGCCAGTGGGATTCGGGTGTGCTGCGACCAAGCCCCCATCCCAGGCGCATGCGCCGGCGGCGATGGTTGCTGCGGCATTGCTGCAGACTCGGCGGGCAATCTCGAGCGCCGTCTTGCCGGCGACGGTGCAATATACTCCGTCGTCGGCCAAGGGGATGGCGCCTTCCACAACCGCCAGATATTTGCCCTTTTCTTCCTTCACCACGCGCTCCAGTGCGGCTTCGGCCTGGTGGCCAGCGCCGGCCATGATTATTTCGTGGTACTCCCAGGAGAGGAGATCGAGCACGACTTCCAGTACCGATGGGTGACTGGAACGCAGGATGGACTCGGAATTGCCGGCGCAGTCCTGAAACTGCAACCAGACCAGCACGGGTTTCCTGGCTTTCTCCAGCGCGGCGGCCACCTGGGCGACGTAGCGCGGAGGCAGTGCCAGAGTGGCCGTCATGAGGCTGCAGAATTTCAGAAAGCGGCGGCGATTGATTCCTTTTTGTAGCAGGGCCCCGGACAACGCGTGATTCGGCGGGAGCATGGGCTCACCTCTCGGGTCGTCTTTTTGCCAGGGAACGAGTCGGCGCGGGTCACCGGAAATCGGGGTGAAGTCTCTATTCCCTGGGCACGGTTCCCGCTTGATAACATCCAACTCCGGGCAACGCAGTGATTTCAATCACCACTTAATGTGATGCCACGAACATTCGACTGTCAGACTGGCTCCGAACCTGGCGTATCAGCTATGAATCGAGCAAGAGCCTGCCGCATTGTTCTGGCAGGTTCCATGTGACCAAGCGCCCGAGACGCGCGCTTCGCGCATCTGCCGTATTCCGGATTATCGGGAGACGTGGCCGCATGGGGCATTCCTAGTTCGAGCCGTAATGCGGTAACTCGCGGATTGGCGGCCACACGGAAGTAATCGCGAAGCCGAGCTTCCTGGCGTGCGGATTATCCGCAAGCCGGCTCGTCACGCGATCCATAAACCGGCCTCTGGGAGCTGGGGCGCCACTTCAAGCCCAAACACCTTAAGTCAGCGCTTATACTGGGTGTCGTCCCCCACGGAGTCTGGGTCGTAGCGTTGCTTTCGCCCCTTCGGGGCTAGCTCCCATTTCCCGCTTGTACGGCCGGGGACAGCCATCCCCGGCGCCCCCCAGCTTACCTTAGTAACTCGAAGGTTCTCTTGAGCGGCGATATCCTAACCCTACCTATTCCCCGGGTCTCCGCCGGCCGGACTTTGTCGTGGCGAGGCGAGGGGCTCGCGATGGAACGGAGCTGGAAAAGGAAATGTCTACGAAAATCGGCCACTTCGAAATCTTGAGCGAACTGTGGAAATCGCCCACGAGCACGGTCTACAAAGCCAACGATCCCGAGAGCGGGCAGACGATTGCTCTGAAGGCAATCCAGTTGAGCGCGTTCGGCGAAAACGCTGCAGCACTCGAACAGGCGCTGCTGGCCGAGGCCGAGAGCACCAAGGTCTTGAGCAGTCCCAACATCACCAATGTGAATGGTGCGGTTGTAATTGAAGGCCAGTTCTGCGCCGCCATGGAGTACATACAGGGCAACAGCATTGCCACCATGCTGGCGCGCAAAGAAGGATTTTCGATCTGGGATCTCCTCGACATCGGACGGCAGTTGTGCAGCGGCCTCGAGCATGCGAAGTCGCACAGCATTGTTCACTACAGTCTGGAGCCGTCCAAAATCATGTGCGGCTGGGACGGGACCACGAAGATCCTGGGGTACGGCGTCTCCAGCGTGGGCAACTTTGTGCAGCACGTTTCGGAAGGAGTTCCCTCGATCCTGTATTACATGTCGCCGGAGCAGGTTCTCGGCGATGTTACCGATAGCAGGTCGAATCTGTTCAGCCTGGGCGCCATGTTCTATGAAATGGTGACGGAGCGGAAGGCCTTTGATCGCGAAGACGCGGAAACTGTGCGGCAAAGCATTCTGGACAGCACACCCGTCCCGCCGCTCCACGTGAATCCCAAGGTGCATCCTCTTCTCAGCGACCTCATCATGAAGGCGCTGGCGAAGGATCCGGCACAACGCTACCAGAGTGGCAGAGAACTGCTTGACGATCTCGAGAAATGCAAAGAGGCGAGGCCGGCCAGGAAGCCGGAAGCACCCAAGAGTCCCGCGGTTACCAACAAGCCGAACGCCGTGGCGCAAGCCAAGTTTGTAGCGCCGGCCGCAGCCAAGCCTGCTCCAACGCCGTCGAATGCAACACCATCTCGTGTGGCGCGGCCTTCGAGTCCGGTGGCTCCCGCGGAGGCAAGGTCCGCGCTCGTCAAGCCAGTTTCGAAGCTGGCCGTTCCGAAAGCAGTTGCGGCTGCCGCAGGCGCAGGAGGCGGCGAGGGCACGGTGTCCTCTCCTGAAATTTCAGGATTCGATCCGTCGAACCAGGTCATGACTTCCTCGGTGAACCCGATACTTGACGCGCCGGAGACGCCATCCGCGTGCATGTCTTCGGCAGTGGCCGATGAGCCGCAAGTCGAGACGTTCGAGCCGCAGGTTGCCGAAGACGCTCCGAAGATTGCAGTCGATCCCATGATGGCCGAGGGCGGCTCGAAAGGCAGCGGTGTGAGTTTTTCCGAGATGACGGAACTGCCCCCGCTCAAGGAAGTCTATATACCGCCGCCGCCACCGCCCGCGCAGTCTTCCTATCAGCCGGTGAAGTCCGCGGCCGCGACAACCACGGTGTTTCAGGGAGGCCCGAAGGCCGACGAGAAGCCCAAGATACAGCCCCGCGAAGTTGCCGAGAAAGCCATTAAAGAGATCAAAAGCGTTCCGCCCAAGCTCATGCTTTATGCGCTTGGCGGGGCCGCCGCGCTGATCCTGATCATCGGCATTGGGGTCACCATCTATGTTCACAGTCTGAACAGCGACGACGACCTTGGCGCGGGACCCGCCGCCGTGGCGGATACAGCCGCCCAGCCGGAGGCCAGCCAGCCGAAGCCGAAGAAAGCTCCGGCACCCGTCCCCGACGCCGCCCAGCCCGTCGAGACCCAGCCGACCGCGACCTCGGAGCCCGAAGCTCCCGTGGCTCAGCCCGTTGTAGCTTCGAAAGCGCGCAATGCCAAGAAGAAGCCAGCTCCGCCAGCGATCATTCCTGGACAGCTGGCCATTGACTCGACGCCGCAGGGCGCGCAAGTGCAGCTGGATGGCAGAACTGATCCGAGCTATATCACGCCGTTCGCTTTGACCAATCTTCAACCGGGGCAGCATTCCATCACGGTCAGCAAGGCGGGCTACTCCACCGATACGCGTACCGTGAATGTGACTTCAGGAAACCGGGCGACGACCGTCGTCCACCTGGCGCAATTAATGGCCACCCTGGTGGTGAAGAGCGATCCGCCGGGAGCCAACATCTACGTGGACGGCCGCGACGCGGGCGCGAAAACGCCGGCCCAGGTCAGCGTGGACAAAGGCCCGCACGTGGTGCTGGTCCGGATGTCGGGATACATTGACGAAACCATGAACGCGCAGTTCGTGCTCGGGCAGACGTTCAACTTCTCTCCCACGCTGCGCTCGCTGGGTAACGCCGACAACATCAAGACCGTTGGCAAGATGTCGAAGCTGTTCGGCGGAAAGGGTGGTCAGCCGGGACAAGGGACGGTCAGCATCCGCACGCAGCCCAAGGGCGCGCAGGTCGCGATCAACCAGCACATGCTGGACAAGAACTCGCCGGTGGACGTGATGCTCGATCCGGGAAACTACGTGATCGACATTACGCTGAGCGGATATGCGCCGGTGCACAAGGTCATCACTGCCGACAAGGGTGGCAAGGTGGTGGTTGACGAAGTGATGCAGCCGCAGTGAGGCCCGCGTGCTGCTGGCTGAGCGGACCGGTTCGAAAAGCCTTCACTTAGCTTGCGTTGTGCTTTTGTCGTTGGAGTTAGTTCTTTGCTTCTTCTCTGCGCTAGTGTCCGCCGGCCCTTAGCCTGATTTCGTAACCTTGTCTCGCTTCCTTCCTGATCTTCTCTGACTGTTTAGTTCGGAAGCGATTCCTCCCACAACGGACGCCGGTCCGAAGCTATTCGGTACTGACCTGAGGCACCCTGGCTTTGGGATTGTCCCTCGGTCCCACACCCGCCTGGGGTGGGCCGCAGAGGCCGCGAGTTCCCCAGGACTTGGCGCAGCGTCACACCCGGCACCTACGCTCCCCACACGTCGACCGCAGATTTACGCACACAATGGCGGGCTCTTCCTGAATCTGAACAGGGGCGAACGAGAATAGCAGCTTGGCCGTGAGAAAGGATTCACCAAGAAAAATGGCATGCGAAGGTCTTTCGCACGCCCGGTCGCCTTTACGGCGAACTTATTTAGGTAACTTGAAGTTGACGGTGACCTGGGTCTGAATCTCAACCGGTTCGCCGTTGAGCAGGTACGGTTTGTACTTCCACTGTTTGACGGCATCGCTGGCGGCCCGGGTGAGCTGCGAATCTCCGCTCAGCACTTTTACTTGCGTAATGGCGCCCGTTTTTGAGATCGTCGCCGTCAACTCGACAGAGCCCTCAATCCGCATGAACAGGGCATTCCTGGGATAGATGGGCTGTACTTTCTTCAGCAGTAACCCTTGCGACACTCCTTGCGATATGTTCAGGGTCTGCAGTACCGGTTTGAGCGCGCTGCCCTCGCCGCTGACCAGGTTTGGCGGAGGTGCGCCGGCGCCTGCGGTCGCGATCCCAATCATGCTGGGAGCCGGAGTGTCCGGCGCTGCGGGTTTGGCATGCACTGCAGGAGCCGTGCCTCCTTTGACCACACGGGGCTCTGCCGCAGTCTGACCGGCTGCGGGCGAGGTGGAACTTGAGGGCTTCGTGGAACTCGGCACGGAGCCGTCGTCGGAAGCAGGATCGGTATCCTCGGCTGCCTGACTCTTTGCAGGCGCCGATTTGTTCTGTGAACTCGGGGAAGATGCGGACGTCGTGGGCGGAGGTGCGGATGTCTTTGGCGTCGCAGGCGAAGCGCCACTCGGCTTCGCGATCTGAGGAACAGAGACAGGTGCGGGCGTGGTTTGCGTCTGGGTGCTTACCGGCTGACTCGCGCTTCCCTGAAATTTTGTCCAACCCACATAGAGCCCTGCGGCGACAAGCGCGGCTGCAGCGACTGCCAAGAGAATCTTCTTGCTTCCGCCGCTCGATTGTTCCGGGACATTGGCCCCGCCAAAGGTGAAGGATGGCGCGGATCCGGCATAGCTGGGCGACTCAGTCTGGGCAGCTTCCGCCGGCTTGTCGAAGAGAGCGTCCGCTTCGGCGGAAGTGCGGGCGGGCGATGTTTCTGCGACGTGAGAATCCTGAACCTCACGGGCGGGAGCGGGAGCGCTGGCGGCTCCACTGCCGTGTGTGGCCGGCAAGGCGGCATTGAAAGCGGTCTTTACTTCGGCGGCAGCGGAAGAAAGAGCTGCCGCGGGCAACTTCGCCGCTTGCGAAGCAGGTGCACCGAACTGGTTGAACGCGGACTCAGAGGTAGCGGCGGCTGAAGGCGCGGCAACGGAGTCGTCCGCGCTGATTTCCAGCACATCGTCGTCATGCGAAGCGGGAGCCGAACTCGCTGCTGCTGCCGCAGTCGCGGGCCATGCCGGACTTGGGGCGGCCTTTGCCTCGGGCGGCGCGGCCGGAAGCGGAGTCGAGACTGCAGCCGATGCGACCGGGGCTGCCGGTTTTGCGGGTGGAACAGGTTTGGCAGCGACGGGCTTCGCGGGCGATACTGCGGCAGCGGCAACAGCCGGTTTGGCTGGTTCGCCCTTGCGCAGGAGTCCGCGAGCCACACGCAGCGTTCCCTTGGCTTGCTCGATGTTGATGGGTTTGGTCAGGACGAGGTTGGCGCCGATACGAAACGCCTTGGCCACCCCGGCCTGACCTTCCACGACAGCTACGGCAAGCGACGCCTGGTTGGACGTCGAGTTGCGCGCGCTCTTGAATAACAACGTGGCATTCTGCTCGTTATCGCAGTCGACCACGACAGCGTCGAAGTGTTGGCCCATCAGCTTCTTGACCGCAGCGAAGGGTTCAATGCAGGACTCGACGTTGAACTCGAGCTCGCTAAGAACCTGCGTCACCGTGCGAGCGGTTTTTTCGTCGGGACAGAAGAGAAGAGCTTGGTAACCCATACCAAGGCCATCGTAGGTACCCGCGTAAGCTCCGGCAAGTTACGCTGGTAATTCGCGTTCCGTTGATTTATGTGGTGTTTCGCTCGCTGGGGGAAGCACTGAGTGGAATGCCCCACCGCTCACGCCCGGACATGGACCGGCGTAACAAGCGCGGGCTCGTCGCCTACAATAGCGGGCCATGCGCTGGCGGGTGCCTCTGTGGCTCAAGATCGTGTGGACCGTCTGGCTGCTCGTCTGGGCGCCCGTGTACTGGCGGCAATACGGGCTGCAGAATTTTCTTTTCTTCTGCGATCTGGGAAATGTGCTGATCGGCATTGGCTTGTGGCTGGAGAGTCCGCTGATTTTTTCCTGGGTGGCGTCTGGATTGCTTTTGTTCCAGACGCTCTACACGGTGGATTTTGCAGGGGCTCTACTGGCGGGCCACCACATCATCGGGGGTACAGAATACATGTTCGATCCGGGCCTGCCGCTCCCGATTCGCCTGCTCAGCTTGTTTCACGTGGTGACGCCGCCGCTGCTGGTGTGGGCGATTTGGCGTCTGGGTTATGACCGAAGAGGATGGAAGTTGCAGACGCTGATGGCGTGGATTGTGGTGCCGGTCAATTACTTCTGGCGGCCCGAGCTGGATGTGAACTGGGCGCGGGGGCCGTTCTTTCACGAGCAACACGCGATGCCGGGGTGGGCTTATCTACTCGGCTACCTGATTGTTGTGCCGCTGTTCGTCTATTTTCCGACACATCTTTTTCTGGATTGGCTCAGCCGCCGCTGGGAGGGACGACAGTAGGACTCGAGTCGTCTCATAAATGGCCGTTCGGGGCAGTTGGTGTAATGCTGTTTACATCGACTGAGCCAAAGTTCTCATAGACAGGATTGGTCAGCACTCTCACAAATCTTGGCAGCGAGAAAGGCATCGGGGAGTGAATCAGGAAACAGAATCTTCTGATGAGCACGGAAACAAAGGGCTTGCTGCTGACTCGCAGGAAACGAAGGTAACCCAACATCTGGAATGACAGATGCAAGACGATAGACAGGATAAGTATCATCGCGTTTGAGGAAGGTGGCAGGACCGCGCCGGGGAAGAATTATGAAAAACCGTTGGCCGACAAACTTCGCGTTTTCGCTCATCCTCGCAAGCGCCATATGCCTCGCAGGATGCTCCGGCCTGCCTGCCGCGCACACCAACACTGCACCTGCTACCGTCGCCTACATGAACGGTTCTGGTGGTGCGGGGATTGTGGGGTACTCTACGGTCCCCGCGAACAACGGTTCTTCTATGGGCACCCTCACGCTTCCGCCGTCGCCCCTCTACTACGGAGGCCCGCTTGCTACGGATCCAAGCGGTCAAATCTACATTGCTGCTGCTGATGGCGCCAACCACGCAGCGCAAATTCTCATCTATCCGCCCAACTCCACCGGAGCGGCCACCGCGTCGCGCACGATTAACCTCAACGACGTGAATAGGCTTGCCGTAGACCCTGCCGGGCGGGTCTACGTCCTCAACCTCGCGGGAGGCTACGGACCGCCGACCGTCGCTGTCTATTCCGCTACAGCCAGCGGGGCGGCCACACCTCTCCGCACTCTCCAGCTGACGAACGTCTTACCACCCGTTGCAGACATGACCGCCGACGCCGCGGGAAACATCTACGTTGCCGCTTACCTTGGGAATGGATGGACCATCGCAGTCTATCCGCCCACCGCGACCGGTCCTTCCACGCCGACCCGGACGATAGACTTCGGAACCTATGGAACCTCCATCGTTTATGGAGTCGCGGTCGATTCTGCGCGCGACATCTTCGCGAACGTCGGTTCTGGAAGTTATAACGGGCCCAACGCCATTGAGGAGTTCGCTCCCGGCGCCAACGGTGCAGCCACTCCGATCAACACCATCAATCTCACCGTAGGATCACCTTGGCAGATTGCTACCGGTGGTCCGGTGCGCCTCGATGGCGCCGGCAACATCTTCACATCGCTAACTCTCCTCTCCCATGACACAGCGCTGGATAGCATCGTCGTCTATGGCTTTGAGCCAACTGCCACCGGCAGCGCGGTACCGACCGTGCAAATTGCTCCCACGGACGGGGGGTACAACACTTTTTTCGCGGTGAATTAATGTACGCGGTGAATCCGCACGATGCCAAGCCCGATTGCTGACGTAAACATCGCCCCTGCACCAGTAACGGTCGGGGACACCTACGAGATGAGTTCCCAGTCTTTCTTCGTTGTCTTTTCCTAGCGTTCTTTGCGGTTCCTGGGTTTCTGGTTCTCTCCGAGCCTAGCGGGTCTTGCCGGAATCATCTTGCGGCTTGCGCACGGCGGACTCCGGTTGCGGGTATTCGATCGATCCCTTGAAGGAAGAGATGTCTTCTTCGTGGAAGTCGGGGAAGGGCAGCTGCTTCCCGTCCCGCATCTCCGCAATTTTCTTGACGGCGTTGTCAGCTTTTTCTTTCTCGACTCCTGAATCGCGGCTCAGATAGAGAGTCTGCGAGGGAAGCGCCAGCCCGCCGCCGGAGTTTTCCATGACATCCATCATGCGCAGGAGCAGATCTTCGCGGACGGCGGCGAATTCGTTGAAGTCCCGCGTCAGGATGTAAGCGACCACCTCCACGCTGAGAGACGTGCCCGCGATGTCGGTGAGGCGCACCCGGACGGTCTTCGTTTCCACTTTGGAGTGACTGTAGAGCAGGCGGCGGATTTCCGAGAGCACGAAGCGGACATGGTCCGCCTTGGTCTCGGGGCGCAGGCCGAGATTGGTCTTGAAAAGAATCTTGTCGCGGCGGGTGAGGTTCTCCAGGTTGATAGTCGCAACAGTGCCGTTGGGAATGGCCAGCAGGGTCCGATCTTCGGTGCGAATGCGAGTGGAACGCAGGCCGATGTCTTCGACCACGCCGGTCCGATCGCCGAAGCGGCAGACATCGCCCACGCGAAACACTTCATCGCCGAGAACAGAAACTCCGCCGAAAAGATTCTCGATGGTCTTCTGTGCGCCGAAACCGATCGCCAGGCCGCCGATGCCGAGGCCGGCGAGCGCGGTGCTCATGTTGAAGCCCAGGTTGCCCAGTACCGCCAGTACGCCCACGCCAAAAATAACTGCCTTGAGGATGCGCTCGCCCAGAAGCATGAGCGATCCGGTGCCGGCGTGGCCGCGAGCCAGGGCGCGATTGCGCACCCGGCGCAGCGACCATCGCACGGCGCGCCAGAGAATCCAGGTTGCGCTGACGATGAGCGCGATGGATGTGACTTGAAAGTAGTAGTGCCGCGGCAACAGCGGCAAGCGAAGGTACACGGCGAAGACTTGATGAATCAGGGTGCCCGTCAGCAGCCACGCCGGACCTGAAACCGAGCGCCAGTTTGCGACGTCCAACTGGCCGCGCCGCCGTGCCCACCAGCGCACCGGAATTTCCAGCAGGGCCAGCACCAGCCAGCCGAGAGCCGCAGCGGCCGGGACGGCGAGTAACAGAGCCAGAAACTGCCAGAAGGGCATGCCCGCGAAGTCGTGTTTGACCAGCACATTCGGAAGGCGGGTCTCAACTTGGCGCGCCTGCACTTGATCGTAGAGCTCAGGAACCTTGACCAGAGTGTCGGAGGAGATCAGCCAGATCTTGCCTGCGCTCGGATCGGACACGCGCACCAGGTCCAAGTCGGCCTCGACATCGCCCGACGACATGGTGCCAAGCTTCTGCCGACCGAGTGGGACCCCTTCCTGCGGAATTCCTTCGGGCTGCGTAAAGCTTTTGAACCTGCCGGTAAATGCACTGTCCAGGACCACCTTCAGTTCGGTAGCGGTCCGCTCGCCTTCGGACTGGCGGCGCGCGGCGCTCATCTGCAGGTATTGCGCGGCGATGCCGTAGTCGCCGGACTGCGCGGCCTGCAAAAAACCGAGCATGGTTCCCGACGGTGTCGTGCGTCCGAGGGGATCGATCGGAGCGCTGGCGCTGCTCGCCGTGGTGGTGGAGGGTGGCAGTACTTGGCTCAGTGCGGTCTGTCCCGCAGAGGCCAGACAAGCGCCCAGGCACAGAACAAAGACAAATATCTTCTTAGGAAAAGAGGACATGATCTTCTCCCGCCCGGCTTTATACGGGCGCACGCATGTCGTGCGTACAAATCGAAGCATGGGAGCCCTCATTGTATCGAAACGCCATGGTGACGGTGGGAACGGCGGACGCGGCGCGGCACTGGCTGCTATCCCCGCTTCGGGCGGTAGATGTGCGTGCTGGTGCCGAAGAAGACTTCGGCGGACTCCATCACCGTTTCCGAGAGCGTCGGATGGGGGTGAATGGTCAGAGCTACGTCGCTGGCGAGCGCCGCCATTTCGATGGCGAGCACACCTTCCGCGATCATCTCGCCCGCGCCTACGCCGACTATGCCGACGCCAAGCACTCGCTCGGTCTGCGGATCGAAGAGGAGCTTGGTCATGCCTTCGGGACGGTCGAGAGTGATGGCACGGCCCGAGGCGGCCCAGGGAAACTTGGCGACTTTGATCTCACGGTTTTCTTTTTGCGCCTGTGTCTCGGTCAGGCCGCACCAGGCGACTTCGGGATCGGTGAATACAAC
>JADGNP010000618.1 GCA_017883425.1 Candidatus Sulfotelmatobacter sp.
TCACTGCCGGGAACTCGGTTCAACTGACCGCCACCGCCTACTACAGCGACGGATCAACTCAGAACGTAACGTCGTCTGCATCATGGTCGACGAGCACCATAGCCACAGTCAACGCCCGACTTCTCACGGGAAACTCAGCCGGCACGGCAACGGTCACTGCCTCGGCAAATGGGGTCACCAGCGGTGCCGCGACGGTTCAGGTTGGGTCTCCCGCCGATTTCTACGTTGCCGTCAACGGCAACGACTCCTGGTCTGGCACTCTGTTCACGCCCAACTCGGCAAGTACCGACGGCCCATTCGCCACCATCGCTAAAGCCCAGACCGCCGTGCAGAATTTACTCAGGAACCCTCAGGGACGCACCAATCCCGTGACTGTGCTGCTGCGCGGAGGAAGCTACTACGGCCAATCTCTAGCTTTCTCTTCCAGCGATTCCGGCACTTCCACCTTGCCGGTGGTTTGGCAAAACTATCCCAACGAAGTCCCAATCCTGAGTGGCGGAATCCCCGTAACCGACTGGATCAACACCGGAGGCAACGCCTACCAGGTTTCCTTACCAGGCAATACGCTGTACTTCGAGAACCTCTTCTACAACGCACAAAGAAGGCTGCGCCCCCGGACCGGAGGCTACCTAGGGACCTATGACCGCGTCGCAGCCATCATCTTCATGAGTGGCGCGCCACCCCCAGCGACCGCTCCCAATCCCAATTGCTCTTCCTACGTGACTGGAAAAGGTTGGGAGTGCTTTGACCGATTCCAGGCCAACTGCGCCGACATCAACCGATCGTGGCAGAATCTGAACCCGCCTTACCCCGCGGGCGACATTGAATTGGTCGACTTCGAGTTCTGGACCGATTCCAAACTTCGCATTCAATCGATCGACCAGAGCTGCGTGGTTTATCTCACGGGTCCAACCACTATAACCCTGCCCGGCCACGGCTTCATCCCCAACCATCGCTACATTATTGAGAACGTAAAGGACGCGTTCTCCCAGCCCGGACAGTGGTTCCTCGACCGTTCCGCCACTCCGTGGACATTAACTTACCTGGCGAACTCGGGCGAGAACCCGAACTCTGACTCCGTGATCATCCCGCAATCGCAACAAGTCCTGACCGCCACCAATCTGCAATATGTAACGTTTAAGGGACTGACCTTCGAGCATGACAACTACACGGTGCCGAGCATTGGCTACGCCTCGACCCAACAGGACCCGAACATCACCGCTGCCGTAAATTGCCACAATTGCCAAAACGTTACATTCGACAGCGACACCATCTCCCAGACATCCGGCATGGGCATTGAGTTCACCACCACGACCACCACTGCGACCACGTCCCACAATGCCTTCCAGAATGGCGCTCTCTACGACATCGGAGGCTCAGGCATTCGGGTCGGCAAGCCTCCCGCAAACGGCGACACGGACGCCAATGTTCCCCAATTCACCACCATCCAGAACAATCTCATCGAAGGCTACAGCCGGGTTTTCCCGTCCGGTGTCGGCATCATCCAGGGCAGTGGCCACGACAACACGTATACGCACAACGACATCTATGACGGATATCACAGCGGCATAGAGGTTTGTCTGCCGCCGTCGTGCGCGCCCGGGAAGAAGAACTCCACCGGATCGTTCAACAACATCGCCTCCTTCAATCACATCTACAACATTTTCGAAGGGGTCACCGCCGACGGAGGCGCCATCTACTTCTCCACCGGAGGCCCCACCTACACGCCCACCGGCAATCAGATTCTGAACAATAAGATCCACGATCTCAGCGATGATTCCGTCACGGACTCCGACGGTTACGGCGGTTCCGGAATCTATCTCGACTCCTACACCGGCTTGGTAAACATTCAGAACAACCTGATCTACCGGGCGTCGGGAGACGGCGTGAAGATCACCAGCGGCCCGCAACTCGCTGGCCAGGCAAATACCGTCAACAACAACATCGTCGCCTTTTCCCGCCTCGGCGGCATAGTGAATAACACGCCATACGTTGGCACCACGTGCCCCGCCACGGTTCCCACAATCTTCAACGCCACCGCGAACCTGTTCTATTTCGATCGGCAGTCAACGTCCACTCCCGCTTACTTCCTCCAGCAGGGCTGTGACTACACCTGCGGCGCCTCGATCACTGCGCTGCACAACTGGCAGAACAACCTCTACTGGCGCATCAACGGCACCTTAGATCAAGACGCCAAGGCCTTCCACACTCAGCCAAAACCCGGCACGTCCGCGCTTTGTACGCTCGGGACCAGCACCTGGACGTTCTATACCTTCAGCGCCTGGCAGGGCCTGGGAGAAGATCTCTCCAGCTCAGCCAACATCAATCCGGGTTTCAACTCCCCCGCATACCCCACCGACGACTATTCGCTCCCCAACGGCTCTCCAAATTCCTTCTTCACGGTGTTTGATCCCACACAAGCAGGCCGTTCGAACCCCGTGCTCAAGCCAACCAATCCCCTGGATATTCCGCCGACCTTTCCAACCAGAACTTACAATCCGGCCACCGACTACTGACCCGGAGTCCCCTCCAACTGGGAGGCCCTTGGAAAGTGTGCTGGGAAACCGCGGCACTCAATTCGCGCGAAGGCACCGAAGCCCCGTTATGCTCGACCCCGAAGTCCTCAGCAGGCTCGACTGAAATCTCAAAGGTCGGGGACGCGGAGGGATCGAAGCCCGAGCGGAAATGTACACTGGTGCGAGCCTTGGCTGACCAACTTGCAGTTTGAGTTTGTTGATCGGGACACAGCGGTGATCCGCGCAGAGCGGGTAGGAAGGCTGTGAAAAGCTCTCAGTCGAGTCTTTCGATGGCGACTCCTTCCTTTCGCATCCGCAATTGCTTCATCTGCATTCCCAGCGGCTTTGGCAACGAAGGCTGAGTGCCTCTTTCGCCTGCATCGTGATAATCTGCCGCGCGAAAGGACGTTGGCCGGGTTCCTTCGCGAGACAGCTAGCTTGGCCGCGGCAGTGTGTCTAAGATGTGCTTAACAGGCCCTCACGAACCAGCGCGGAACCGCACCTTCAACCAGTACAAATAGTTGTATGTGTTTGATGGCATTGAGAATCAGTGGGTTACAAATCCTCAGGCGACGCTCTCAAAATCCGCCGGGCTTCGGCCCTTGGGGGTTCGACTCCCCCTCCCGGCACCAGCCTAAGCCCACAGAATAAGCGGCTAGCTGGCGCGATTGTCGCGGGCTCTGCAGCGACTTCGCGGGAGCCAATACGACGACAAGCACGCAGATCAACAAG
>JADGNP010000619.1 GCA_017883425.1 Candidatus Sulfotelmatobacter sp.
TCGCGCACGGTCGCGCCCACATCTTCCACGCTGATGCGCGCTGTCTCCAGCGCGGCCAATGCCTCTTGAAACTTGGGCTCGTAACGGACCAACTCTTCGACCTGCTTCTGCGCCGCCCGCAGCGACGACGCCGTCGAGCCGTTGCCCTCGTACAGCAGATCAAACGCATTCATGGCAGCGTTGTAGATTTTCTCGGCGTTGGCGAGGACACGCTTTTCGCCTTCCAGGCGCTCGTCCTCTCCAGTCTGCAACCGCCCCTCTTCGATCTCGCGTTTCTGGAAAATCCACAGATCTACCAGCCGCAGCCGGTCCTGCTCTCCGTGCTCCAGTTCCTCGATCCGCGTGCGAATCTGTTTCCACGCTGCGAACCCCGTCTCCACCGCCTCCAATTGGCTGCCTGCAAATGCGTCCAGCAACCCCAGGCGCGCCGGCCCGTCAAACGACAGAATGGATTCGTTCTGCGCGTGAATGGTCGCCAGATGCGGCGCCAGCAGCCGCAACACCGCCACGGTCGCCGGCTGATTGTTCACGAACACGCGCCCCCTGCCTCCGGCGGCAATTTCGCGCCGCAGAATCAGCGATCCGTCGTCCGACTCGTCCAACCCGTTGGCTTCCAGAATGCCAGCCAGCGGTTTCTCTGCCGCATCCTCAGCCTCAAACACTGCCGACACCACAGCACGCTCCGCCCCCGAGCGAATCACGTCGCTCGAAGCCTTGTCGCCCAGCAGCAATGCCAGTGCGTCCACCAGAATCGACTTCCCCGCCCCGGTCTCGCCCGTCAGCAGGTTCAACCCCTGCCCGAACTCCACCACCAGGTTGTCGATCACCGCATAGTTCTCGAGCCGCATCTCAATCAGCACAATCCATCCTGGAAAGCCTAAGTTTTGCGCAGCATAACACGAAAGCAGTTCGTCGTCCCGCGCGGCACAAACCGCAACTCAATCGTAGCGCCGGCATCTTGCCGGCTGTCCCGGGGGCGTCTCGCCCGCGAACTGATGGGCTCCTGTGGCGGAATGTGCGCCACCGCACAACAGCCCGCGAGCATTACCCTCGATAACTCCATCCCCTTGATTTGAAACGAACCCGCCCCCGACATCATCTAAAATAGTTCGATGGCCATTGCCGGACAGTTCGCGGTCGAAACTCCCCCGCATTCGATCCCCGCAACCATGCAGGCTGCAGTCTATCGCGGCGTAAACGATATCCGCCTGGAAACCGTCCCTGTACCCAAGATCGGCCCCGGAGAGATGCTCATCCGCGTCCACTCCTGCGGCGTCTGCGGCACCGACCTCAAGAAGATTTCCACCGGTTCCCACTCCGCCCCCCGCATCTTTGGACACGAAACCTCCGGCGTCGTCGCGGCAGTCGGCGAAGGCGTGCGCGATTACCACCCCGGCGACCGGGTCATGGTCTTCCACCACATCCCCTGCCGGCAGTGTTTCTACTGCCAGAACAAGACCTTTGCCCAGTGCACGACGTACAAGAAAGTCGGCTGCACCGCCGGATTCGAGCCTTCCGGCGGTGGTTTCGCCGAATACGTTCGCGTGATGGACTGGATCGTCGAGCATGGCACCGTCCGTATCCCCGATGGCATCTCTTTCGAGCAGGCCTGCTTCGTCGAACCGGTCAACACCTGCATGAAGGGGATCGACGCCCTGCGCCTGCGCCGCGGCGAATCCGTGCTGGCCATCGGACAAGGCCCTATCGGCATCATATTGAGTGTGCTCGCCAAGCGGACGGGGGCCACCTTAATTACTTCCGATTTGTATCCCGAGAGGCTTAGAATAGGATCAAGTTTCGGATTAGACCAAACAATTGATGCTTCGCGGACAAACGTGGTCGAGCGCGTCCGCGAGCTGACCGAGGGGCGTGGCGCCGACGCGGTAATTCTCGCGGTCGGCGGCAACTCCTTGATTCGCACCGCGATGGATGCGGCCCGTCCCGGTGGCCGGGTATTGCTTTTTGCGCAAACGCAGCACGGAGAGGCCTTGATCGATCCTGCAGCCGTCTGTGTCGATGAGAAAACCCTGGTGGGATCCTATAGTGCATCGGTCGACTTGCAGGAAGAGTCGGTCCGTTTTGTCATGAACCGTGAGATGGATCTGGAACGGCTGGTCAGCCATCGCTTCCCGCTCCCTCAGAGCCCGCAAGCCCTGGATCTGGCGGCCCATCCGCAGCCTTCGTCCATGAAGATTATGATTCAGCCCGGCAGTATCTGGACCGGTAGTACTCGGGAAGGAAACTCGCAGTGAACGGAAAAATGACCGCTGCCGTCCTGTACGGCAAAGAAGATCTCAAAATTGAAAAAGTACCCATCCCTCGCGTAGGAGACGGCGAGGTTCTGGTCAAAGTACAAGTCGCCTTGACCTGCGGCACTGATCTCAAGGTGTACCAGCGTGGCTACCACGCCCGCATGATCGTTCCTCCCGCCCTGTTTGGCCACGAATTGGCCGGCGTCATCGAGGAAGTCGGCGCTGGGGTCAACGGCTTCAAGAAGGGCATGCGCGTCGTAGCCCTCAACTCCGCCCCCTGCCAGATGTGCTTCTACTGTTCCAAACATCAGGAAAACCTCTGCGAAGATCTTCTCTTCAACAATGGCGCCTATGCGGAATACATTCGCGTGCCGCGCCGCATCGTTGAAGCCAACATGCTGATCATCCCGCCCGGGGTCAGCGTCGAAGAGGCCGCCATGACCGAGCCCCTGGCCTGCGTCCTGCGTGGCTTGCATGAAACCGGCGTGGAGATCGGGGACACGGTCACCATCCTGGGCGGCGGCCCCATTGGCCTTATGTTCGTTCAGGTAGCCCGCGCCATCGGCTGCAACGTAATCTCCGTCGTCAAGCGCGACGGCCAGGTGGAAGCTGCCAAACACATGGGCGCGCACGAGATTATCCAGACCACCAAAGTAGCGAACGTGGTTGACGCCGTCCGCGCGCTTTCCCCGCAGAAGCGCGGATGCGACGTGGTCATCGAAGCCGTAGGCAAGCCGGAGGCGTGGGAGTGGGCCGTCGACATGGTCCGCAAAGGTGGTACCGTAAACTTCTTCGGGGGCTGCGCCAGTGGGACGAAAGTGCAACTCGAGACCAATCGCCTGCACTATTCCGAAATCACTTTGAAAGCCACGTTCCATCACACTCCGGAAACGGTTCGCCGGGCCTTCGGATTGATCGCGGCCAAAAAGATTCGCCCCACCGACTACATTACCGGGGAGGCGCCGCTGTCGCGCCTGCAGCAGGTTCTGCG
>JADGNP010000620.1 GCA_017883425.1 Candidatus Sulfotelmatobacter sp.
CGTCAATGGCATAAGCTCCCACAGAGCCGTCGAAGTTGGCAACGTAAAGAAGTTTTCCCGAGGGGGCCACGGTTACGCCAACTACCGCGCCGGCCGACGCAAAGGGTGAACCGGCCACCTCGGTTAATGCGCCCGTCGCAGGGTCAGCGGTGTACGCTGAAATCGTGCCGTAATACTGATTCCCGACGTAGACAAAACGGCCCGAAGGGTCGACGATCACCGCGGCAGCCTGGAACCCCGCGGCGAATGGCGACCCCGGTATTTCCGTAAGAGCTCCTGTGGTTTCGTCGATTGCGTACGCGGATACATTTGAAGAGTCCGTGTTAGCCACATAAAGAAAACGCCCCTGCGGATCTGCCGACACGGAGCGCGGCCAAGCTCCCGCCGGGAACGGCGACCCGGCCATCTCCGTGAGGGTACCGGTCGCGCTGTCAATCGTGTAGCCCGTCACCATACCCACATCAGAATCCGCCACATACGCGAACTTAGAGACCGGTTGGCTTTCGCCCATCGGCCTCGTGCTCTGCCGCTTTGCTCGCAAGCGACTCACTGGAGTGCGCCCAGCGTTGGCGCCTCTCGGCAACGACTGATGCTGCGGTGCTTGCCACGCCGCGCTGGGATTCTGCTGCTCCGACACAACCGCGCGATTAGCAAACCGCTGACCTCCATCTTGCATCTGCGCCTGAGCGGTGAAAGCGACCGTTACGATGAGAATTGCGATGAAAGGATAAACAACAATGAGGAGACGATTGCGACTAAGCTTGCGCTTCATAGAAGACCTCCTTGAAGGATGGAAGTAGGGGCCCAGATCGAGGTCGATCATTCAGCTACGAGCGTTCCGATCTCGAACTGCCAGGACCAAAATACGAATCGTCACCGACAAGCCAATTGCTAAAGGGGCCGACGTTCACAGCTCTCGCCTCAGGGGGTGTGCACACCGTGGTGGGACTGCTCTTCGAGGAGGCGAGACGCATCAATATTCCATAAATGAGCGCGTCCTGTCAGTGAAATGAGTCACAGCTTGATGTGCGGTGATTGCCAAGCGCCACAGCGCCTAGCCACACGTCCCGTTGGAAATCACATTTCGGTACTTACTCCGTTACTAGACTGACGGTCGATTCGGTAGTACGTTTCCAGACGGATAATACCGTTGGAGTGTGAGCCGGGACGCTCATGACACCATATCCCCGTAAGTCGCGCCACGCCTGGAGTGCAACGCTCAAGAGCTTTTCCTTGGGCTTTTGTGTGTTCGTTCTTGGGAGCGCATTGGCAGCATGGCTAAGCCTCCACAATGTTCATGGATTCTTAGCGTTCGTGGATAACATGGTGGCGGGCATTGCGACCGGCCTTATGGTTCTCGTTTACGAACGTTGGCGGCAGCGTGAGGTTGAGAAGAAGTTACGGACCATCCGACTCATGAACCACCACGTTCGCAATGCCTTGCAGGCCATATCCGTTACTTCCCGCGATCTTGACGGCACGGAACAACCGACGAGAGTTCAGGATGCCGTGAGACGCATCGAATGGGCACTTCGAGAAGTGCTTCCCGGAGAAATCGAACTGACTGACGCTGCGGCGCCGCCGAATCCAGGAACGCCAAAGAAGGAATCCGCCGCATAAAACCCTGTGAGATCGCTTGCGGGTTGTTCTTCCACGGTGCTGATGTCAGCGCGGATTCTCAATACGGCCGGCGGCTTAACCTAGTCGCCCGTTCCGCGGATTTGCAATCCAATATGAAGTTGGGATGAACACCGGCATACTCGCCGGCCTTGAGTTCAAATTCAAGTTGAGCATTGTCGGAGCGGATCCCGACCGGCCCCTCGATCATGGCAGCGTCCGGGCCAACCTCTCCCGCCCAAACCTCGCGGTCATCGACGAACACCTGCAGTTCTTCCTTTTTCATTTCCGCGCGCAGAGTGTGGGACTCGCCCAGCCGTAACCGAGGCAGATCGGAAGTCCGCCGTGGCGTGACATTCTCATACCCGCGCTCCCCGCATGCCGCGCTCGTGTGTGCCCTCGGGTTTCGTTTCACGGACACCACCAGCCTCGACTCCGGCTCGACGCGCCACATCGCATACACCAGGTTGCAGGCATCCTGCGCGCGCAGCTTCAACCCAAACTGTTGCCGCATTTCGCCGGAACCCAACGCCACTTTCTTCTGAGTCGGCCCGCCGTATGTGAACCGCAATTCAATCGCCTGTGACGCCCATGTATTCACATACGCGCGCATCTTGGGAACATTCACTGACAGGCGATCCCCAGCTGTCTCCCCAATCGTACCCTCCGTCACGCAAAGACTCCCGCGACGCACCCTGAACCAGTTTCCAGCAGGAGCCTGCGCGAACGCAGCACCCAGTACAAAGGGGATCAGCAACACCCGAGCGCAAAAACTGTTAACAGGACTCTTCATGGTCGCTGCCCCGTACCCGGATCTTCTTCTGGATAGTAACAATTTTAGTCTAATTAAGCGGTCGTGGTGAGCGGCGGCCTTGAGACTTGGCTGAGGAAGCGGACCAATCGCTTGGTCTGGGCACGCCAGATCTCCTTCAATGGTCGCCGAGGTTTCACCGAAGATCTAGATATAATTCAACAGAATTCAAGAACATGCGTTGGCAGTGCTTCCCCCTTTGACGCTCGACATGCAGAGTGACCGGCTGTTCCAATCCGTAGCAGTACTAATTTGCAAATTGAGGAGACCTCTTATGCGACGACTGCTGACCGTGAGGATGCTTGCGGCTTTTGCCACCCTGCTCGTCCCCGGAGCGTTCGCCTTGGCGGAGGATGCCTGGAAGCTGCCCGACTTCACGGCTACGGAGCATTTGCAGACCCGGGGCCGCGGCCTACCGCCCTCCATGATCTATCGTTCGGGCACAAAGTTCCGCATTGAGATTGCCCCTGGTCTCGCCACCATCTATCGACCCCACGACGATCTGGCCTACAATCTGCTTCAGACCAACACCCCGAAGCCCGTTTGTGTCCAGATGAAGACACGCCAGGTTACGATGTTGCCCAGCCCCATGCATTTGATTTCTGGCGCCAAGGTTGAGCGGACCGACGCCGGAACCGAAGAGTTCGAAGGCCACAAATGCAAGGTCGAAACTGTGGTGGTCACCGCCGCAGACGGTAAAACCACCTCCTTGAAAGTGTGGGAAGCGGAAGACTTGAAGGGCGTCCCCGTGAAGATCGCGGTGAAAACCAGGCTGGGTGAAGGCTTGGTCGCCGTGTACCGCGATATTAAG
>JADGNP010000621.1 GCA_017883425.1 Candidatus Sulfotelmatobacter sp.
AGCTTCAACACGACTCTGGATCGCTACCGGCAGCTGCTAACCCAGGTAGGCACCGGCCAGCCGGACTTGCCCAACGAAAATTTTGACACCGGTGCAATAACGGGGCCGGGAAAATATCGGCTCAACGATGAGACGCATGCAAAGTTGCTGGACGCGCTGGCGAAGCAGAATTTCAGTGGTGCTTCGCTGGAGGTTCGGGCCGAGCTTCTGGAATTCTTTGGGCATCCGGATGCTCCTTATGCGACTAAGCGAAAGCCAAAGGACTGGGCAAAAGTTCAGGCCGAACTTGAACAATTGAAGAAGGCAGCTCCGCCAGTGGCTCCGATAGCCGCGGATGGTCCCCTGCAAGCAGGCTTTTCCTCCGAGTAGGCGGAGGGACTTCTGTAGCTTCGCAGCGCGTGTGGAGCTTGAGGCTGTATCTAGGAGATGATCTTTCAGCTGCTGGGTTTGGGGTTTTCCTGAAACGCCACCGGCACGAGGGGCACCCTGCAGTGCGAGAGCCTCCTAGCCTGGGTCTGGTTCACATAGCAGATGTAATGTAAGGCACGGCATGCAACCGAGTCCGGCTCAATTCTCGGCCCGCGCCATCAAGACCTCCTGGTGGTTGGGGACGGCCTCGTTGGCTTTGGGTCTTTTTATCAAGATCACTTCTGAACTGCTGGAGCACGAGGCCTCCGGCGTGGACCGTACGATCCTGATTGGTTTCGCTAAGGCACGAACTCCCTGGCTCACGGTGATGGCCGTGGATTTGACGGCATTGGGGTCGGTCACACTCGTGGTGCTTATTTCGACCCTAGCTTTGTGTGTGCTGCTTCTCTTCAAGGACCGGATGGGCGCGCTGCAGCTGGTGGCAGCTTCCGTCGGTGCAGGAATTTTAACGAGCACAATAAAGAACTACATTGAGCGTCCCCGCCCGGAAGTAGTTACACAGCTCATCCAGGTTTCGGGCTTGTCCTATCCTAGCGGGCACTCGCTAGCGGCGGCATCCCTCTATTTGACAGTGGCCATTCTTGTGTGCCGGCATCTTCAAAGAACCGGGCACCAAATCGCGATCCTGGCGATGACGGTTGGGATCATACTGCTGGTGGGAACATCTCGCATCTACCTCGGTGTGCATTACCCAAGCGACGTCGCCAGTGGCATATCGCTTGGGGCGGCCTGGGCGCTTTTGCTGGCCTGGTGCTTTTCGTTTTTCCTTGTCACCAAGGTCGACCGCTACGGGCAATAGTCCTTTGGCTTGAGCGGCGCCAGTTCCGTGACGCCTGCTTCACAACTCTTGTCTTCAGCGCGCCCCCGGCGGCTCTTGGGCGGTTGGAATTCCGACCAAGTGGCGATAGAACGCAACGGCCCGGTTGACCGAGGAAGACTCATTTCCCGCGATCAGCCCGTTGGCGTTCTTTCCTGTGCGCACCATGCTGTAGTAGCGCCAGACGCTATCCGATTCGCGATCCAGAAAGTACATCGACTGCAACTCACCCGGGTGAATGATAGGCATGAAGAAATAGCGCATCGAGCTGACGTTCTCGACATCGAAAACGAGCCGGCTCGCCGAAGCCTCTACAATGTGCATTCGGTAGACGGCTTTGCCAGAAAGGTTATCGACCTGTTCGAAGTAGAGGACCTTGCCTTCCTTCATCTCATCGGACGTGAAGTCTTCGCGGCGTTGACCAGACTGTGAGCCGGTCAGAGCGTAGGCGTCCACAATTAATGTTTGCCATTGCTTGTGAGTGGTCGACCAGTAGCGCATGCCCGCGAGTTCTGAAATTGCTCCGATGTGGCGAAGCAAGCCCCCAGCTTCCGAGGTATGGGGTAGTCGCGCGGCTATGGTAACCAACGTAGTAAAGCCTACTTCAGCCCAACCGGTGCACGCGGGCGGTTTCCAGTCGCGGCCGAAATCAGACTTGCTCCATGATTTCACGATGGCCAAATCATCCAAACCCGGATAGGGCGGAATGGTTTCATTTCCGCATGGCGGCTGCGGTCCTAGCTGAGACTCAATATCAATGAGCCGCCCCGCCTGCAGCGCAGGAGGAGAAAGCTGGAAGCGATCTGCCGTTTGGGCTGGATATACCTCAGGCAACACCAAGAGGAGCGCCGAAAGAGTTAGCGCATCCCGGAACCGGGGCAGTTTATTCTTTACTATCATTGCCTACTCGCTTCCGAGTCCTGGTGATCGCCAATTGCCGTAAATCGTCGAAAACGCACACACCCACGTCATCTTCCAAATGGCTACCCGTCGAGTGAGAGAACTCAAAGGCAGAGTTCCCGGACACGTCCAAGTGTCTGGACGCTAGAAAGCCAAGACTATTGTTTCGTTCCGATCTCACACCTGTCTGGTCAAAACGGCACATACGATCCGCAAGACGTGTTGACAGCCTCGAAGGGAGTTTTGAACCTGACACACGGGACATTCTGTCTCGGCTCAGGGCGGCGGGGGCACGCACCACCGCCGCGAAACCACCGGCGACCTCCCCGTAAGGTACGAACTCTGTGAAGTTGCTGGGCGGTTTGCCATTGAGAGCGTGGGTTCTCCGAGTGCTGCTCCCGCAGAGATGGTCAATTGTGCTCAGACCTCACAGTGCCGCGAGACTAAAAAAAAGACAGCCCTCAAACATACAATCTGAGCTTCACGAGGGCCGAGGTGGAATATGAAAACCAGCACGAAAGACGAGATCAAGGGCAGCTTCCACAAAATGAAGGGAACAATCAAGGAGGAGGTCGGAAAGATCGCGAATGACCGCGATCTGAAGGCCGAAGGAAGAGCCGAAAAGAAGAAGGGTAAAGTTCAACAGAAGATAGGCCATGCCAAAGAAGCCGTCGCAGATTTGAAAGACAAGCTGACAGAGTTGAAAACTGGATAGGCCATTCAGTGACGGATCGGCAAAGTGGAAAAGGCCATCGGAAATTTGAGGGGAGTCCGGCAGCCATGTATTGCGACTGCTGCAGCGCCTCAAAATGCCAGTGGTGCCCAGAAGAACGCTACAAGCCGGCTCATAAATGCCTGAGAAAAGGAGATCGTGACTATGACTGAATACGTTGGAGCGATTGAAAAGCAGACTTTGGAAAACACATATTTCCGACGGGTGTTATTCACGGCGCAGCACGCACAGCTTGTCGTGATGTCCTTGCGGCCCGGGGAAGACATCGGAGATGAAGTGCATCCGAATGTCGATCAGTTCTTCCGTATCGAGCAGGGGGAGGCCAAGTTCGTCTTTAACGAGAA
>JADGNP010000622.1 GCA_017883425.1 Candidatus Sulfotelmatobacter sp.
GCTGGCCATCCGGATTTGCCACGGCGGTGGCACGCGTTGGCGGACTGGTACGGAACTCAGGCTTCTGCGAGCCAGATAAGGAATGGCCACCGTTGCGTCACGTTTGGCCCACGTTCGTTCGCACGGCGACGGCGTGGCGTGTCGGCCCGAGCTGCCGTGACTTGGGCCAGTCAGGCAGTAATCGGCTCCAGAAGCAGAAAAGCCCGCCACGGCAGTGCCGGGCGGGCCTGGAAGGAAGGAGGCGTTCGATGCTACTTGTTGATGCGGTAGGTCCGTTCTCCGCCCTCGGGCTTGAAGGACTCGACGGTGTACCCGGCCTTCTTCATCGCTCCGGCCATGAAGCCGCGGACGGTGTGAGCCTGCCAGCCCATGGTCTTCATGATCTCGGAAAGGGTGGCTCCGTTCTTCCGCTGGAGCATGGCGACGACCTGAGCCGTCTTGCTGCCGTCGCGCGGTGCAGTAGCTCCGCCTGTCTTCGCGGCCTTTTTGCCCCTGGGCGCGTTTTTCGCGGCAGTGGTCTTCTTGGCTGCCTTACCCTTGGCGGGCGCGCCCCTGGCCGCCCGTGCGCCACCTTTGGCCTTACGTTCCGCTTTCGCCTCCGCGGGTTGTTCCGGCTGCGGCGGCTCGGGCACGCCCAGCCCCTGAATGCGGATCCAGATGCGGCTGATGGCGGCCTTGTTACTCTTGAAGCTCTCCACAGGCACCACGCCCGGCAGGCTGTTCCAGATGGCCACCAGGCGTTCCGCCGGCCAATTGGCGGCGTGTTCGGCCAATTCCTGCTGGCTGCTGAAACTATCAAAGGGGATAGTGGTTGCGGCGGCGGCCTCTTCTGCGGAGCCAAACGCCGTGATGTTGTTCTGTTCATCGATGGTGAAAGTCCTCATCATCATTCTCCTTGTGCCACGCTCTGCGCGGTCATCACATGGATCACTCGGAACTGCTTGAAACGCAAGGGAATTCTGAACCGAATCGACGATGGCGAACGGGGGGCGATGATCGGCGGCGTCCCCCAGATAATGCTAGGTGATTCCAGATGACCGGTCACGGTTCAAAATTCGGGCGGAAGAAAGAGCAGGCCATCGCCGCCCTGCTCTCGCACCGGAATCTGGAGGAGTCCGCCAAAGCAGCCGGAATTTCGGCCGCGACGCTCAAGCGGTGGATGAAGCTACCGGAATTCAAAGCTGCCTATCTGGAGGCCCGCCGGGAGCTGGTGTTCCAGACCAATGCCCGCATGCAGCAGAACGCTGGTGTTGCCGCCTCGGTGCTGTTCAAACTGATGGCAGATCCCGCTACGCCGCCGTCCATCCGGGCGCGTACGGCACAGTGCATCCTGGAGTGTGCCAACAAGTCTCTCGAACTGGAAGACATCGAAGCGCGCATCGCACGATTGGAGGAAAACGAGCAGCGGGAGCGGGGGGACAGTGATTAAGCCGACGGAGCTAAAGAAACGCCTGGAAGCGCCCGAATCCCGTTTGACGGACGGCTCCTGCTTGGGCGATGCGAGTAGGCGCGGGTCCACCACGCCGGGCGGACTGGGAGTATAAGCGGAGGCAAGAAAAGTGACCGTGACACGCAGGGTATCGGTACGCAAACGGTTGGAGCGCTTGGAAAACCTCCGGCGCAAGGTGGCCGGCGCGCCATACGGGGCACAGCCTGACGTGACTACCGCAATTTCCGAATACCTTGAAAACCTGCGTGAATGGTGTCGCAGCGCGGCTTCTGAGAAACCGGGAGGGCTGGTATCTGGGGATTCCGCAAGAGGAAATTTGGAAGCCCTTCGGCGCAACCCCATCGGCGCGCCAGTGCGGTTGAGCGTCGGTGACTATCGGAAGATGATTGCAGCCGCAGAAAAGACGGAACAGGAAAACCGGTGATGCCTCTGGACGCGGAGGTGTTGATTGGAAGGCGGTGGCGATGAAGCGCGGGTTATCGATACGAAAACGGTTGGAGCGTTTGGAAGCAGTCCGCCAAAAGCAGGCGGACGCCGCAGGCCGGGAGGCCTTCATCGAGATAGGGCTCTGTGACGGCGAGACGCATCTCGTGATGACCAGTTCCCCGGATGCTGGACGGTGCTGGTTTCAAGAGAGGCCTGGGCCAGGGCCGCAGTTGTCCGATTTCGGCAAGTTCGCACTTGTTCTGCATCTCACTCCTGCTGAGATGGACGCGTGACCGCGTCGGGCGGAATGGAGGCCAGTGGCAGATTGAGGGATTTGGCCTGTTCCCGACCACGGGCCGGCCCTTTTAAGCCAGGCGTCTCAGCAGTCTCCCTCGAAGAGGAATGCGAGCGGGCCGGATTCAAGTCGCTTGCTGCGTTCAACCGAAATTGCGGCGCGGCCACATAGCTCACGATAGCTACCGATATTCACTCATATCGCTAGCGTTTTCGCGCGGCGTGCGGCGGGTTGGCCTTGGGCGCGCCCTTTGGTCAGGGTGTCGTTCCTCTGAGCAGCAACTTTTGCCAGCGCGCTTCGGCCAGGTCCATTAGTTCCGTTTCGGCGTTGATTTCGGGCTCGTATGGCCATTCGTCGTTGGGATTGTCATCCACCCCGTGTTTCGCCATGGCTTTCTCTACTACCCGAACGGAAATCGAATAGCGGCGAGCGCGACCTCGGGAAATAAAATGGCTGCCGTAGCTGTATTCGTTCCACCCGTCCCACCCATAGACCACCAATTGCGCTGAGAGCGCTGGGAACGGGCACGTGGGCGACAGAGGCCATCTTGAATCACGCTGCCAAGGGCATCGAGCTGGAAGACGTCGAGGTCAGCGTGTCTGCGTTGGAACAGGCGGCCGAGGCATCGAAATTGTCATGAGGGAATGGCGGACTCACCATCTGCATCCGGCCCAAACGTTGCCGGGAGAAAGGAGGCGAGAGTGAGAGCGACGCTCCAATCCCGAGTGCGACGCCTGGAAGCCCGATCACAACAGGCACGGCAGTCGGTCCTGCAAATCGGCTTACTGCGACAGTTGCCAGACGACTACGTCGGTGAGCGGCACGTCGTTGTGGTGAAGCGGAAGCCAACCGTCACGCCGAACTGGGAAACGTGTGAATTCGAAGAGCGGCCGGGGCCGGAACCACCGGGCCGGCATGAGGACGCATGCAGGGTTTACATGACAGAAGATGACATGAATCTGTAGCCACGCCGCAAAGACCGCATTTCACCTTTGTCGGGCCCCCGGTCGGAGTCCGGCGTGTGGCGGTGCTGATTCTGGTCGTCGCCG
>JADGNP010000623.1 GCA_017883425.1 Candidatus Sulfotelmatobacter sp.
TCATTACGATTATTGTGTGTGCCCGATCTGCAAAAAGCTGGGTGGCAAACATTCCAATCATTGTGCATGCCCAGTCTGCCATAGAATCGGCTAAATGGGCAGTGGCGCGGGCGAACCATCTCATTGCACTGTTTAGATCGACAGACTGGTCGAAAGGTGAACGATAGCTCCAACCGAGCCAATGAGTCTTCGGGAGCCAAAAGGCCAGGTGGCTCTCGAGGTTGCCTGGTGATTCCTGTTGAAACCTCGCGATAGCACAAGCTTGCGCTTTCCTTTCGCCTGTCTGGCGAACAAAAGGCGCAAAGTTGTGATAACGCCTGTGGGTGTTGAAAAACTCGATCTGTCGAAAATGGCCGAAAAAACTTTGCATTGGGATGCCCTACAAACGACCTTCTCAGTTTTCCTAGACATTTTCTATCCCCCAAATTTTGGCTGTTTTGAGGAAAATGGACTTTTTCAACACCCACGCCTGTTAACGTCAGTTACCGCGCAACGATCGGCTTTCGTTCGGCGCAAGCAAAGCCGCCCAGACATCGGGCGGCTGGCCCTTCATCATCCCAAACTACACGCCGCGATGTGATCGCGGTCACATACTTAGAGAGCTGGAAAGCGCATAAAGGCAGCGAGATCGGCACGCAACCTCAGCCCTAGGACTTGGATGTCGTCACTCTTGTAATCGTCCAGCTTCTACTTCTGGAGCAGCCTTGCTTGCCGATTTCTTTCCCGAATGCCGGGCGACGAGGTTCACCTATGCCTTCCATAAGTCACACGCGGATATCCGTGTGGAATCACATTCCCGCTGCCGGGAGGCCATAATGGAAATTCCGGCTGACTCCATCCGAAGAACACCATGACAATCCCGCTCGACGAGTTAGGGTCCGACCCTCGGTCCCGCGCCGCCGTTGTCGTCGCCCATCCGGACGACGAGACGCTCTGGTGCGGCGGCTATATTCTGACCCATCCGGAGTTTCTTTGGCGCATCGTGACCTTATGCAGAGCAGCGGATCCGGACCGCGCGCCAAGGTTCCGCCGGGTCTTGCAGCGATTGGGGGCGGACGGTGAGATGGCGGATCTCGATGATGGACCCGATCAGGCGCCGCTGCCGGTCGAGCAGGTTCACGAGACCACCGCCCGGCTACTGGCTGGAACCAGCTACGACCTGATTTTGACCCACGGCCCGAAGGGCGAGTATACGCGGCACCTCCGACATGAGGAGTGCTGCCAGACCGTGGTTGAGCTTTGGCAGTCGGGCGGTATCGACACAAGGCGATTGTGGCTGTTTGCTTACGAAGACGGGGGCCGGGCGTACTTGCCTCGGGTTCGCGACGATGCCGATCGGCGCGACATGTTAACAGACGACGTCTGGCTCGAAAAGCGCCGGCTGATTACGGATCTTTACGGGTTTGGGCCCGAGAGTTGGGAAGCACAGAGCACTCCGCGAGAAGAAGGGTTCTGGTGCTTTGACTCGGCACAAGCCGCGGTAAAGCGCGCGGCACCCTGGGAGCAACAATCGTGAAAGTGCTTGTGTTGACCGAATACCCACCATCGGCGGCCGGTCTGGCGACGCAAGGTCAGCTATTTTGCAGGGGCCTGCGCGAGATCGGCGTGGATGTCCACCCGGTACATTTCGAGTCGCCCCTGGAAAAGGAATGGTACTATCGCTGGTTCCAGCCGGACGTGGTGGTCGGAGTGGGGTTCTGGGGCCATATTCCGCACCTGGTGCTACACCCGCAGCAGTTTGGGATGAAGACCGTCCCATGGCTCGTGGCCGATGGTTATGTCGCGGCACACCACGAGGTGCTGAACGCTCTGCCGCTGATCCTGGTCACCTCCAACTGGGTGAAGGAGACGTACATCAGGGATGGCATCAGGGGAGACAATATCGAGGTGCTGCCGGTAGGTTGCGACACGGACTGCTTCGCGCCGCGCAGCCGCGATGACCTGAAGGTCCGATCGATCCGCGAGGCTCTGGGAGTATCTGATGACCAGATCATGATCCTGACCGTTGGCGGCGACGCGGCGTCCAAGGGCGCCCAGGAGGTCATGCAGGCGCTGGCCCTGATTGATGCCCAGGCGCCCGACTGGAGATATGTCTGCAAAGTTTGGCCTCAGCCCCGCACGGTCCAACAGAACCTGATCGACCTCGAACTGGCGGCGCATCTGGGCATCGACAAGAAGGTCACCTACTCCACCAACGTGGTCTCCCACAATTTCATGCCTTACCTGTTGGCCGCCTGCGATATCTACGCTGCACCGTCGCGGCTGGAGGGTTTCGGAATGATTCATGTGGAGGCTAACGCCTGCGCAAAGCCGGTGATCGCGATCAATGCGATGGGATTTCTCGACACGATGGTCCACGGTGAAACGGCATTCCTAGCGAAAGTAGCAGAGGAGAGGAAGATCGGTGAGGCGGTATTCGGGGAAGGCCACGGGATCGACGATAGCCATCGTATCGTGTTTCCAAACCCACGGACAGCCGAGTACCGGGCCAGCGTGCCCGACATCGCCAAGTACCTCCTTACACTCATGCAGGACAGCGGGCTGCGGCGAGGAATGGGCGAAGCCGGCCGAAAATACGTGGTCGAGTTGTTCGACTATCGCCAGGTAGCCAGGCGCTTCCTGAAGATCGTGTCCGACCGATTGGGAATTCACTAGAGAGTAAGGCGACGAGGTGCGAGTGCTCGTCGACGCAGCCCTGCATACCATCGAGGTGGCCATGTTTATGGACGAGAAGTCGCTTGCCTCCATTGACCAGGCCAAAGAGGCGGCCCTCCGCGTCCTGTTGCATAACGCACACGGGCAGTTTCAAGGACTGCCCCGGACCGCAGGGTGGGGATACCCGGAACCTTACACGCGGGACCTGATGATTTCAGCCTTGGGCTTTCTGGTCACCGGCAACGAGGAGCTTGCGGACGCGCTGCGGCGCACACTGGTGGCGCTGGCAACCAATCAGACGCCGCGCGGCCACATCCCTTCACTCGCGCACGATCCTGATGACCGTGGCGCCAGCGATACGACGCCGCTATTCCTCTTTGGCCTGGCGCTGTACAGGAAATCGGCCAATCAGCCGGAGTTCCTCAACGAGGCAGCGCAGAAAGCCCTGAAGTGGATGCAGTACCAGAGCCCTGATGACCGGGTAATGGTCTCCCAGCTACCGACCAGCGACTGGCGTGACGAGCAGTGGGTGATGGGTTATGGGCTGTACGTGAACACA
>JADGNP010000624.1 GCA_017883425.1 Candidatus Sulfotelmatobacter sp.
GTTGTCGCTAAGAGGGGAGGACTTCAGATGGTCTGACTTAGTTTCAGGGAACCTGAAAGAGGAGAAGAATGCTCACTCCCCCCCAAGTGTTGCATTCAAGTGGCCCTCAGCATCAACCCCGCAACTTGTTGTTTCGATACGTCAACTAGCAGATATCCGGCATGCCGAGTCTGGGGTTCCGTCGTGTACTTTTGGCGGAAAGCAAGCACAAATGGGCAACCTTTAAGGGAATGACAGTCACAACGGGCCGCGCGGTTTTGTCAATTGGCGCAAAATCGCGATTACACTCATCGACCTTCAAAAAGGCGAACAGACGGCGCAAGCTTGTGCTAACGCCTGTTTTTCGACAATTAGCCGCGTTGGCCATGGAACATGGGCCAGACTCAGCGACTTCATGGGCCGAGTCCGAAAGTAATCTGGTATTTCCTGCACGAACGGAAAAAAATCTTCCTGATGTAAGAATCGACACGGGTCACAAAACGTCCTCTTGGCAAGGAATTAGGGGCTTTGGCAATCGCGATGCTCTTATTCCGTTATTTGGCGCCGTACAGCCCCACGGAGCTTCCGGTCATCAAATAGAGAAGATGCGTGCTTTCGCAAACCCGTTCGCGACGCGGACCAGAGGCTCTTGGAGCCTTGGGAGGCTGTGCACGATTCTGCTCTTTTGCCTCGGCAGCATTCCGCGCGCGCAAGCTGGAGCGACGCTACTTCTGGAAGAGCCGTATAGCTACGATGGCGCTCTGGCCGGAACTGGCCACGCGGTTGTGTATCTCAGCAACGTTTGTTCTGTGTCCCCGGTAATCCTGCGTCGATGTGACGTGGGCGAATCCGGCGTAGTCCTGAGCCGATACGACGGTATCGCGGGATACGATTGGATTGCGATCCCTCTCATCCCCTACTTGTATGCGGTTGACCGGCCGGAAGCCATCCCGCTGTTCGCCGACGCAAAACTGGTTGCTTTCCTCAGAGATCAATACCGTCGCGACTACCTGGAAGCGCTTGCCCCCGATCGCCCCGACGGCGGAACGCCGCACGGAAACTGGTATGAAATGATCGGGTCATCTTATGACCGGACAATTTATGGATTCGAGATCGAGACCAGCCCGGAACAAGATGCGCTGCTGATCAGCAAGTTCAACAGCCAGCCCAACCGCGAACGCTATAACTTCGTGAAGAGAAACTGTGCTGATTTTGTGCGCGAGGTAATCAATTTTTATTACCCCCACGCGCTGCATCGCAGCGTGATTGGCGATCTTGGCGTCACGACTCCCAAGCAGATCGCGAAGATGCTGGCGAAATACGGCCGCCATCATCCTGAACTACAGAGTTCGAATTTCCTGGTGCCGCAGGTTCCGGGCACGGTCCGACGCAGCAAACCCGTCCACGGAGTACTGGAATCCGTGGTGGCAGCCAAGAAATATATGCTGCCTGTGGTCGTAGTGAATCCCTACATCGGGGGCGGCTTGCTGGCCGGGCATTTGTTCCATCAAGGCTTCGACCCGGCGCGACACGCTCTTATCCTGGATTCCAACCTTCAGTTGGATGCGCCCATGACCCGCAATGAGCGTCTTGCCCATCAGAGTCGATTGGACGAACTGAGCCAAACCCCTTCCGTGATTGATCCCTTGGACGAAGGAAAGAACGAAGGAAAAACCTGGGAGCGCTTGCTAACGAGCGCCCAGCCTGGACTCGATGCGTCCGGACAACCCGTCCTGCAGATGCGCGTAGGCGATGATTTGGCTGAAGTGGGCCTTTCGCGAGCCAACATCTTGAGCGTTTCTTGGTCGTCGGAATTGGCCGCGAGACTTCTGGAGGCGCGACTCCGCCAGGAATTGCGGCCTGCCGCAACCCGCAAGACTTCGCACAGTGACGTGGAAAAAGATCTGGCGCTGCTCCAGCAACTGGTCTCGCTTCAGCCGAGAGAAGTTGCCATCACACCGTCCTCCACAAATGGCAGTCGCGCTCACGCCGGGGCCAGCTTGCAGTAGCCTTCCCTTTTTCGGGGCTCCGGTTCTTTTCACACCAGACAATAAGTTACGCATTCATCATTGGTGTTGCTGGGGCAGTCGCGAATGGATCAGGGATTCCACCTGAGTCCACACTTTGGGATCACACTCAATTTCGGTGTGAGACTTCATGAAGACACGGTCGTACCATGGGTACTGTGTGCAGTGGATCGGATTCGCTTTGTAGTCGAAGCGGAAATTTCCGATGATGTGGGTGCGTGCCGGATCGGCAGCGCGGATCTGGGGTTCGCCGTGCAAAAAGCCATTCAGTTGATAAAAATTTGCGGCCTCGGCTACGTTGGCGGGAATGACCTGATCATTCTCGCCGGGCTTGGAGACACTGTCCACCTGAACCGTGAGCAACACCGGAATGCCTTCTCTTTCGAGTTCTCGCGCCAGGGCAACGGCCTCGGAAGCCCCCCAGCTATGTCCGTATAGGATGATGCGGGCGTTCCGCTTTTCTTCGGCCGATAGTGTGCCGTTGCGGTCGGTGTCCACAAATCGAACGATGGCCGCGTAGGCTTTTTCCCGGCGATGATTCTCAATAACCTCCACATACACGCCCGATGGGTAGTCCCGGCGCAGATGCGCAGCGACTTGCACCGCGCTATGGACCATGTCATCGTGCCTGACAAATCCGCCGACGAAACCGATGACGATGACTGGCGCCGTCGTGACAGCGTCGGGTGCACTGACAGGGCATACCGAGCCGGCGTGAGTGACTGCAGGGATGAGGCAAAGAATAAACGAAACAATACGGATTGAAGTGCGGATATAGTGACTCACAACCCAGTAAATCATAACAACAGATGGCTGTTTTTGATAGCTATCCCTCCCGTGCCGAAACGAGTTCGAGGGAGTTTACTATGCGCTGGAGCAATCTGGAACGATTAATCGGGAAATTCCTCTTTAGGAACGAGCGAGGCGGAATTCCCCCGCCTGCCCGGAATGGATAGTTGGCGAAAAATCCCGATTACACTCAAAATCTCCCGATCGGATACCGGTCTGTGTCCGATACGTGGAGCCTTGTCAACCCTGTCCGCAAGGTCGAGTTCGAACTACTACACAAAACGAATTCAAACTGAGCCACCACGTGAAACTCTGAAACCTTGAAACCTGCCCCCTGCGTTAACATTGAAGTGTTGACACTCTGAAACCTCGAAATCTGTCCCTTGCTGACGATAAAAATTCGCGGGCGCACGTTC
>JADGNP010000145.1 GCA_017883425.1 Candidatus Sulfotelmatobacter sp.
GATCCAGAGCGCCGCCAGCATGAACGCCGCGAGCAAGCCGGCCATCACGGCGCGGTTCAGACTGCCGCGGAGAATGTGAGCGATTGCCTCTCCGACAAGGGAGGGATAACGCGTGCGCAGAAAAAGCAATTCGCCGTTGGTCACGGGCAGCGTGTCGAGGAATTCGAACAGACCGAAGAGGAACAACGCGGCGGCGGTCGCGCCGGCAGCCCAGCGCCACACGATCTCCGCCAGCGTCAGCGACGGCCGCCGGAACGTGGCGCGGAACCCTTCAGCGGTGGGGGAAATAGGCATGTGTGCTCAGAATAACTCAATTGGCGCCGCGGCAATGCATAACCGCGATCAGACTCTCTCGCGTTGTCATCCTGAGCAAAGCGAAGGACCTATGCACTCTCAGCCAGTTGCATAGGTCCTTCGCGGCAAAGAACGCCGCTCAGGATGACAGAGTAATCGGTGAAGAGTGGAGTCACTTCACCACGATGTTGAGCAGCTTGCCAGCAACGTAGATCTTCTTCACGATCTGCTTGCCGGCGATCAACGCTTGCACTTTCTCGTCGGCAAGCGCGCCTTCGAGGACCGCTTCTTCGGTGGCGTCTGCCGACACCACGATCCGGCTGCGCAGCTTGCCGTTGACCTGCACCGGAATTTCGAGTTCATCTTCCTTGGCCAGGGCGGCGTCGAACTTCGGCCACGGTGCCTTGAGGAGATTCCCCTTTTCGCCGAGCATCTCCCAGAGTTCGTGGGCGAGATAGGGCGCGAAGGGGGCGAGCAACAAGACGAGGTTGCGCTGTACGTCGGCCAAGAAAGGCGCCGGAACTGCATTCTGAGCAATCGCCTCTTCTGCACCGTACAAAACGTTCACCAGTTCCATGATGGCCGAGATGCAGGTATTGAAGTGCCAGCGTCCCTGGAAGTCGTCGCTGACGCGCTTGATCGTCTGGTGCAGCTTGCGCTGGATGGCGCGCGCCTGCGGCGGCAACTCAGACGGCACGGGTTTGCGCCATTCCGGATGATCCGGTCGTGCGTTGCGGACGACGAAGCGATACACGCGGCTCAGGAACCGCTGAATGCCTTCAATGCCCGAATCCTGCCAGTCGAGATCGCGGTCGGGCGGCGCGGCGAACAGGCTGTAGAGACGCGCGGCGTCGGCGCCATAGCGCGCAACCATCTCGTCGGGCGAGACCGTGTTGCCCAGGCTCTTCGACATTTTGGCGCCGTCTTTGATCACCATGCCCTGCGTGAACAAACGATCGGCGGGTTCGTCGTTGGTAATCATGCCCAGGTCGCGCATGAACTTGGTCCAGAAGCGGGAGTAGATCAAGTGCAAGATGGCGTGCTCGACGCCTCCGATGTATTGATCGATGGGGAACCAGTATTGCGCGGTCTTCGCGTCGAAGGGTGCGCGATCGTTGCGCGCGTCCGTGTAGCGGTAGAAATACCAGGACGAATCGACGAAGGTGTCCATGGTGTCGGTTTCGCGGCGCGCCGGGCCGCCGCACTTGGGACAGGTGGCATTGACGAACTCGGGCACTCTGCCGAGCGGTGATCCGCCCGTGAGCGTGATGTCGACATTCTCGGGCAAAATCACCGGCAAATCTTTTTCGGGCACGGCGACGATGCCATCCTTCTCGCAATACAGCATCGGGATCGGCGTGCCCCAGTAGCGCTGGCGCGAAATACCCCAGTCTTTCAGGCGATAAGTAACGGTGGCTTTGCCGAACTTGTTTTCCTCGGCGTATGCGGACATCGTTCGGATCGCCTCGTCGCAGGCAACACCGCTGTATCGGCCGGAGTTGACCAGCCTGCCTTCGTGCCCGACAAAGGGAAGCGCAGGTTCGGCGACGGTCTCTTCGGGATCGTTCGAGATGGGCAAGATGACCCGGCGGATTTCGAGGGTATACTTCTTGGCGAACTCGAAGTCGCGCTCGTCGTGCGCGGGCACGCTCATGATGGCGCCGGTGCCGTAATCCATGAGGATGTAATTGGCCACCCACACTGGCACTTTCTCACTGTTGAATGGATTGATGGCATAGCGGCCGGTGGGGACGCCGTGCTTTTCGATTTCTCCGATGTCCCCGGCTTCCTTGGCCTTGCGCTGTTCGGCGATCAACTGATCGACTTTCGCGCGCAGGTCGGGATTTGACGCCGTGAGATCGCTGACAAGCGGGTGCTCAGGCGCAAGCTGCAACGAGGTTGCGCCGAAAATCGTATCGACGCGCGTGGTGAAGACCGTAATCGTCGATCCCGCAGGCCCGAAGCCGGTGTGATTTTCCCCGTAATCAAGTTTGAAGTCGACCAGCGTGCCTTCGCTTCGGCCGATCCAGTTGCGCTGCATGGTGAGGACTTTGTCGGGCCAGCCTTCCAGCTTGTCCAAGCCACCCAGTAATTCGTCGGCGTACTTCGTGGTGCGCACGAACCATTGCTCCAACTCGCGCTGCTCGACCAGCGTGTCCTCGTGGCGCCAGCAGCAGCCGTTTACGACCTGCTCATTGGCGAGAACGGTTGCACACTTGGGACACCAGTTGACCTTGCTCTTTTTGCGATACGCCAATCCCTGCTCGAAAAGCTTCAGGAAGAACCACTGGTTCCAGCGGTAGTATTCCGGCAGGCAGGTGGTGACTTCGCGCGACCAGTCGTAGGCAAAGCCGAGGCGCTTCATCTGCGCCTTCATGTTGGCGATGTTGCCGAGCGTCCACTGGCGTGGCGGCATGTTGTTCTGGATCGCCGCATTTTCCGCGGGCAAGCCGAACGAATCCCAGCCCATGGGATGAAGCACGTTGTAGCCGTTCATCCACATGTAGCGGGCCAGCGCGTCGCCAATGGCGTAGTTGCGCACGTGTCCCATGTGGAGCACGCCCGAAGGATAGGGCAGCATCTCAAGGACGTAATATTTCTTCTTGCTCGAGTCCGGCTCGGCGGCGTAGAGCGAGGCGTTCTGTTGCCAGCGCTCGAACCACTTGGTTTCGACGCGCTGGGCGTCGTAGCGCTCCTCGTTGGGGCGAGGCGCGGCGGCTCCGGATTCAGAGCCGTTGGTCACACCGTTGGCAGTTTTTTCTCCAATCGCCATAGCAGGAAGGTACCAGTGAATAGTCCCTTATTTTACACGTCGCACCGTAAAGTCCGGAGCCTGCCACGACATGATTGCTCGTTTGCCGGAATTTCATCCAACAGTATTCACCAGAGTTCCAATCGGCGGAATGGTGATGCGGATCTCGTCGCCAAGCTTTAAGGTAAACGAATCCGGAGGGACGATCCCGGTGCCGGTCAGAAGAAAGCACCCGTGCGGGAAACTGTTATTGCGGTAAAGATACTCAACGAGTTCCTCCGGCTTCCGCTTCATTTCTTTGAGTGTGGTCGCGCCTGAAAAAGCCGCCACGCCGCCGCGGCGAATCTCCAGCGCAATTTCTGTGGCGGCGGACAATGGCTCATCACTGATCAGAAGGCCAGGCCCGAGCGCGCAACTGCGGTCGTAAACTTTGGCTTGCGGAAGATACAGAGGATTTTCGCCTTCGATGTCACGCGAACTCATGTCGTTGCCAATGGTGTAGCCGGCGATCTTACCGCCGGGTGTGATAAACAGGGTCAACTCGGGCTCCGGCACCGACCAGGAAGCATCGTCGCGGATCGCGACCTTCGCGTCCGGGCCCACAACTCTGTGCGGCATCGACTTGAAGAACAACTCCGGCCTCGTTGCGTGATAGACGCGGTCATAAAAATCTCCGCCGCCGGCGCTTTTCGACTCCTCCATCCGCGCATCGCGGCTGCGATAGTACGTAACCCCCGCCGCCCAGACCTCCTGGCTGCCAATGGGCGGAAGCAGGTCTTGCGGCACCAAGGCGTTCGCCGGCTTCATTTCACGAATGAGGTGGCCTAGATAGTCGAGCAAGTCTTCGCGTGTCACCAAATCGTCCCAGGAAGGCGCATTCAACGTGTAAAAGCGACCAGCATGCTCGGCCAGGATGCCGTGGCGGGAACGGTAGAGCTTCATGAAGGAGAGTATCGGCTGTAGAGACGTTGCTTGCAACGTCTCCCTCAGTATCGTCCGGAATGCCGTCGGCAAGACGTAGCAAGCTACGTCTCTACGACGAGAGACTTCAACGCTGCTATATTTCTGCGGTCGTCCCCCGGCTTGTCGATCGGTGTTTCGGCGATGAACGCCGCATGGGCCAGGCGAAGGTCATTCAGCAGAATTCGGAATGTCTTCTTGCCGATGTGGCGGGCGCTTCGGCGCGGGCAGTTTGAGGATGTCCTGTTCACTCGCCATGCAGCGGGGCATGGCAGAAGTATAACCAGAGTGTGGCCAACCGCCTCGCTACGCTCGGCGGGACGGGCGAGGCGCCCGTCCCCACACGGTCTTGAGACCTAATTCATCGTGATCACGGCCCGGAAACGTACTTTGCCGTCGGCCACGCGGTCGTAGGCTTTGGCGATTTCGTCGAGCTTGTAGGTCTCGGCAACCACTTTCACCTTGCCCTTGGCGACGTAGTCGAGCGCTTCGTAGAGATACTCGGGACCGTTCTGTGACGATCCGATCAGGCGGACTCGCTTGAACATGAGCTCGGGCGTGTAGTTGAGAGGCTCAGGGCCGACGCCCATGAGGATGATGCGGCCGTCGGGCCGCATGCCCTTGGCGGCTTCAGCGGTCGCGGCCCAGGAGTTGGAGGTCGCCAGCAACACGTCAACGCCGCCCGCAGCCATCAGTTTTTCTCCGTTGGCGACCACTTCGTCCGCGCCCAAATCGCGAATCATTTTCTCTTTGTCTTTGGATTGCGTGACCGCAATGGTCTCGAATCCTGCGGCCTTGGCGTACTGCAGCGCCAGGTGGCCGAGGCCTCCAATGCCAACTACCGCAACGCGCTCATGCGGCTTGGGATCGGCCAGGCGCAAGCCGCTCCACACGGTGTATCCGGCGCAGAAAATGGGTGCCGCCTGCTCATAGCTGAGCGCGTCTGGAATCAGCATGGTCGCATCCGCAAAAGCGAGCATGTACTCGGCGTGGCTGCCTTGAGTTGCGATCCCGGTGGAGATGTTGTTCTGGCACAATTCTTTCTTACCGCGCAGGCACCACTCGCATCGTCCACAGCCTTTTTGCACCCAGCCGACGCCAACGCGGTCTCCAACCTTGCGCGAGGTGACCCCGGGGCCGACTTCGACGACCTCCCCCACCGGTTCGTGCCCCAGCACTCGGGGAAACTGGAGGGCGAACATGCCGCGCGTCAGATGCACGTCGGTATAACAGAGGCCGCTGGCGTGGATTTTGATGACGACTTGGTTGGGACCGGCCTTGGGGGTCTGCCACTCTTTTACTTCCCACTTGCCGTTAACGGAGGGAACGACTGCTGCTTTCATGAAAAACGCTCCTCGAGGATTTGGGACTTGCAGAATTGTCAATAATCTTTTCGTTGGATGCTCCCCGAGCTCAGCGGATTCATGTGGGCCTGCTCTATTTGCGGTGCAGGTGCGGGCGACGGTAGACTTGGGGGGCGGCTTCTCCTGCAGCCGTGATCGAAAGTCGAGCTTCGCTCGACGGACAGCCGAGGGCGGCTGTCCCCACACGAAACACACTCAGGGTGAAATTATGCTCGTCGTCATGAAGGCGCAGGCCACCGAAGAGCAGGTGCGCGCCGTTTGCCAGAAGATCGAGAAGCTGGGGTATCGCGCGCATTCCATGCCGGGGGCCACCCGCACTGCCATCGGCATCACCGGCAACAAGGGCGAAGTCGAACAGGGCACGCTGGAAGAGATGCCGGGAGTGCAGGAAGTCATCCAGGTCTCGAAGCCCTACAAGCTGGTCAGCCGCGACCTCAAAGAAGAGAACACCGTCATCCGCTTTGCGGGGACGGCGGCCACGATCGGTGGGCCGGGGCTGGCGATTGTCGCCGGGCCATGCGCGATCGAGAGTCGCGAACAGGCATTTACTGTGGCCGAGCGTGTGCATCACGGCGGGGCGCAGTTCTTCCGCGGCGGGGCCTACAAGCCGCGCACCTCTCCTTACTCTTTTCAGGGACTGGGCGAGGAAGGCCTGCGCATCATGGCGGAAATCCGCCAGCAGTTTGGCATGAAGATCATTACCGAGGCCATCGACCACGAGTCGCTCGACCTGGTGGAGGAGTATGCCGACGTGATCCAGATAGGCGCGCGCAACATGCAGAATTTTTCTTTGCTGAAGCGCGCCGGACGCGCCCGCAAGCCGGTGCTGCTGAAGCGCGGCATGTCGGCGACGCTGGAAGAATTTCTGATGGCGGCGGAATACATCATGAGCGAGGGCAACTACAACGTGGCGCTGTGCGAGCGCGGCGTGCGGACGTTCGCCGACCATACCCGAAACACGCTCGACCTGAGCGTGGTGCCTGCGGTCCAGCGGCTCAGCCATCTGCCGATTCTGGTCGATCCCAGCCACGGCACGGGCAAGCGCAACAAAGTCACGCCGCTGTCGCGCGCGGCAGTCGCCGTGGGTGCGGATGGGCTGATGGTGGAAGTCCATCACAAGCCGGATGAGGCACTCTCCGACGGCCCGCAGTCGCTGTTCCCCGACCAGTTCGATGAACTGATGGTGCAGGTGCGGCAGATCGCGGCGGTGGTGGGTAGGACCGTACCCGCGATCGGAGTCCGGGAAACGGCGGCGGTGAGCAAGTAGGTGTCAATCTCCTATTCTGGAGGGCATCCCAAACTGAGTCCTGACCATCCTTACTCCGTATCGGTCCCAAAGGTTGAGGAGTTGGAATCGTTACTAACTTCGCCATCGCGCTCGTGATCGCCTGCGGCGTCGTGCTCCCGCCGCGGGCCGGCCAGTCCAGCCAGCAGAGCAACATTCCGCCCTGTGCCCAATCGCCGGACGACGCTACGCACTACCCGGACAATATGGTCCGCCCCAAATACCCGAAGGACGCTCTGCGTAGCGGAATCGAAGGGAAAGTCGAGCTGCGGGCAGTGGTGGCACCCGACGGGCAAACGAAGGATCTCACGGTTCTCAGTGGCGACTCCGAGTTCTCACAAAACGCGCTGGCGGCCGTTCGCAAGTGGCACTTTCATCCCGAAGTGAGGCAGGGGCAGCCGGTTGAGACAACCTACAGAATCCATGTCCGATTCAACCCCATGTTGCGAGAGGCAAACAGCGACGTGGAACTTGAATCGCCTCTACAGGAGCCACCGCCAATCTCCTCGCTCGCAAAGCCTGAGCGACCGGATTTGAGACCCGAGATCCACCACATGTCCGAGCCAGGATTGGTCGCACCAAAACAGCTCTATTCGCCCGAGCCCGAGTTCTCTGCGAAGGCAAGTCTCGAAAGGCAGCAGGGCAACGTCGATGTCGACCTTGTGGTTGGAACCGACGGCTTGCCGCGAAACCTGCAAATAGCCTGCAGTTCCGCTCCTGACCTGAACGACAATGCGATTGCCGCGGTAAAGCAATGGAAATTCGCGCCCGCAACCAAGGATGGTAAACCTGTCCCTGTCGAGATCGTCGTGGAAGTCTCCTTTCGGCTCTACAACAACCGCTAGGCACTGACCTTCCGTTGGTAAACTGGCATCATTGTGCATAATCTGATAATCTGATTTTATGAAAAAGACGGTTATCTCGGTAACGGAGGCGGCGCGGAATTTTGCCGACTGCGTCAATCGCGTCCGTTATCAGAATATGACGTTCGTGCTGGTCAAGAACGGGACTCCGGTTGCCCGCCTCGTGCCGGACGGCAAAAAAGGCTGCACGGGGCGCGAGTTAGCGGAGGCGCTGGGTGAAGTCGAGTTATCGCCTGCGAATGCGAGGGCGTGGCGGAATGACTTGCGGCGAGCTCGCAAGATTCTGAAACCTCCGGCGAACCGATGGCGATAATCATCGATACGGATGTCATCATTCAGGGAGAAAGAAAGGCTTTCGACCTCAAGCGATGGCTGGAGTCGCGGTCGGGTGAGCAGTTCGACATCGCTGCGGTCACGGTGGCTGAGCTGTGGCACGGCGTCGAACGGGCGACGGGGGCATTCCGATCTGAACGAGAGACATATGTTCGCAGGATTTTGAGTTTGGTTCAAATTCTTCCCTACACAGAGGTAACCGCGCTCGAACACGCGCGCATCTGGGCTGCTCTGGAGTCCTCGGGCAAGAGGATCGGCTTCTACGATCTGATCGTCGCCGCAACTGCTTTGGAACACGGGAGCACGGTTGCGACTTTCAACCGCCGGCACTTTGAATCCGTTCGAGGACTCAGGGTGATCGAGCCTAGGTAGCGCTCACGGCGACTACCCCACCTCTCGCACAGAACGCGAGAAATGGGGCACCCGCGGTTCGCTTCTGCTAATCTTTCTTTTTCTCCCGATCCAAGCTACCTTGAGAAAGCTCCTCTTCATCGCTGTCCTGATCCCCATCCTGGGCGGAGCCGCCTGGTGGTACTTCCGCGAGCAGGCGCTGCCCGACTACGGGCCTGCCTACCGCGAGTACGCTTACGTCACCAATGGCAAGAGCAACACGGTCAGCGTGATTGACCTGCGCACGTTTGCGCTGGCGAAGACCATTCCCGTGGGCAGTGAGCCGACCGGGATCGCCGCCAACAGCAAGAAGAATGAAATTTACGTGGTCAACGCCGGATCGAACAACGTCAGCGTGATCGACGCCGAGACCAACACCGTCGTTGCCACGATCGGCGTGCACGGCCGTCCGTACTTCATCGACGTGGCAGAGGACGGCAAGCGCGCCTACGTGGCCAACTCAGGCTCATCGAACGTCAGCGTGATTGATCTCGAGAATCGGCTGGTGATCGGCAACGTGCGCGTGGGCGCTGCGCCGGGACTGGCGCGGGTTTCGCCGGACGGCTCAACGGTCGTGGTCTCGAATCGCGGCGACAACACTGTGTCCGTGATCGACGCAAAATTGCTGCGCGTGCGCGCGACCCTGCCCGTCTGCCGGCAACCGGAGGAGATCGCGATCCTGCCGGATTCGAGCAAGGCGTTCGTCGCCTGCTCCGGCTCTTCGCAGGTGGCCTCGATTGCTTTGGGAAACGACGGGGTCAAAGGCGGCGGCCAGAAGGACGACCACGTCCTCGCGCTGCTGGACGTGGGCCGCACCCCGGTCAGTCTTACCCTCAAACCCGACGGCGGCGAGTTGATGGTGTGCAATTTCGACTCCGACAGCATTTCGATCATCGAGACCGGAAACGACGAAGTGGGCAGCAGCCTGGAGATTGGGCAGCGCCCGTCCCGCGGCGCGGTCACGCTCGACAACTCGCGGCTCTACGTGACGAACTTTGGCTCGAACAGCGTCGCGGTCTATGACATTGATATGGGCCGCCGCATCTTCACGCTGACCGTGGGAAGCCGTCCCGATGGCCTCGCGCTGTCGCCGGACCAGAACTACCTTCTGGTGCTCGACACGCAGTCGGGGGATGTGACGGTGATCCAGAAGCGCAAGCCGCGGCGCACGTTGGAGACGACGGAGTACTCGCTCCTGACGCTGATTCCCGTGGGCATGCAGCCGAACGCCATTGTGGTGAAGGCGTTCATGGCCACCACGGGGAAAAAGGAGTAGCGATCACCGCCGCGAGTCTCTCGCGGGAACGCCGTCGAAACATTTTTGTCATTCCGAGCGCAGCGAGGAATCTGCTGTTTGCCGGCGCCGGCAGACAGCAGGTTCCCTTCGACTGCGCTCAGGGCAGGCTCTCGTCGCCTTCGCTCCTCGGAATGACAAAGAGTTTCGGGTTGTGTCTACACTTGGGCAGGCTTTGCACAAAACTGATCAAAGGCCGCTTTGAGGTCAGCCGCGATGGCTGGGGCTTCGCGCGATTCGATGTCGCGGCGCGGCATCAGGTAGACGAGCTGGCCGTCGCGCAGAATGCCGATTGAGGGCGAGGACGGCGGGCATCCCGTGAAGTAGCTGCGGGCGCGGTCGGTGGCTTCCTTTTCTTGCCCGGCGAATACGGAGAAGGCCTGGTCAGGCCGGATGGAATTCTGCATCGCCATGCGGACGGCGGGCCGCATGCGTCCGGCGGCACATCCGCAAATCGAGTTCACGACCACCATCGTCGTGCCGGGACGGTTCTTCAGCGCCTGATCCACTTCCTCGGCGGTGCGGAGTTCTTCAATCCCCAGGCGCGTCAGTTCTTCGCGCATCGGGATAACCATAATTTCGGGATACATCGGCATGTCAGTTTGTTCCTCTCTGGGTGTGAGTTCTATTGTAGCGTGAGATCCGGGTTGCGCCGGCGGGAGACGTTGCAAGTAACGTCTCTACGACCAGAGCGTCGCCCGCGTGTGTATATTCAAAGCGAGTCCAATGCTGCTCCAGGAAAATGTCCCACTGGCTCCGCTGACCACCTTCCGGCTGGGAGGGCCCGCCCGTTTCTTCGTGGAAGCCAAGTCGGCCGGGGAGGTGCAGGAGGCGGTCGCATTCGCGCAGTCGAAAAACTTGCCTCTGTTTGTGCTTGGTGGCGGCAGCAATCTGGTAGTGGCCGATAGCGGCTGGCCCGGACTGGTCTTGAAAGTTGCCATACCCGGCATCGAGAAGCGCTCCGGGAACAACGAAGGGAAAGCCCGGTTCGACGTGGGCGCCGGAGAATCCTGGGACCGCTTCGTCTCGCAGGCGGTGATGGCGCAGTGCGCGGGCATCGAGTGCCTCAGCGGGATCCCGGGCAGCGTGGGCGGCACGCCGGTACAGAATGTAGGCGCCTACGGACAGGAAGTGTCGGAGACGATCGATTCGGTCGAGGTCTTCGATCGGAAAGACGGGCAGGTGCGCGAACTATGCCGCGAAGCCTGTGGCTTCACTTACCGTTCCAGCATTTTCAATACCACCGAGCGCGGGCGGTTCATCATTCTCCGCGTCGCCTACGCACTCAGGCCGGGGGGCGAGGCGTAC
>JADGNP010000146.1 GCA_017883425.1 Candidatus Sulfotelmatobacter sp.
CTTCTTCAATACTTCGGCCTTCGTGACACCGGCCGATGGGACCGTTGGCAACGCCGGGCGCAACAGCGTTCGTCAGCCCGGAATTGCTCAGTGGGATATTGGCATCTTCAAGAAGTTCAAACTTGGAGAGCGTTACTCAGTGAAGTTCAAGTGGGACGTGTTCAACGTCTTAAATCATGCCATGTTCGCCTACGAGACCGGGAACAAAGACAGCAGCGGCTTCGGGAAACTCTTCGCCACTCCCGACGTCGGACTTGGCTTTAACCCCGTCCTGGGTACGGGCGCGCAGCGCAACATGCAGTTCGGCCTTTCCGTGGACTTCTGAGGCTAATCCGGTTGCAATCGCTTTAGGGAGTTTACCGATGGTAAACTCCCTTTTTGTTTATGCGGCGTTCATCCTTTCTCTTCTGTTTGCTCTTGCTCGGCATGCGTCTGCCCGTCCGGGCGGAGGCTCCCAATATCGTCTTCATCACAGTGGACACCACCCGCGCCGACCGCATGGGCTTTCTGGGCAACACGCATGGGCTCACGCCGAATCTCGATCTATTGGCCCGGCAGGGAGTGGTGTTCGAAAGGGCCTACTCCCAGGCTCCATTGACGCCGGTATCGCACGCCACAATTTTCACGGGAACGTACCCGCAGTTTCATACCGTCACCGATTTCGGCCACTCCCTGCCGGCGTTGCTGCCCTACCTGCCTGAAATTCTGCAGAAGAGTGGCTATCACACCGCGGCATTCATTGGCTCGATCATCCTCGACCCCCACGCCAGCATGGCGCCAGGGTTCGATCGTGGTTTTGGTTCTTTCGATGCCGGTTTCCACGTCAAGACCAATCCCGGCCAGGACCGTTACAACACCGTCGAGCGCCGTGCTGGGGACGTCGTGGCTCACGCGATTACCTGGCTCAACAAAAACCGTCAATCCCCCTTCTTTGTGTGGGTGCATCTGTACGACCCACACGCTCCCTATGACCCTCCGCCGCCTTATGACAAGCGCTTTACCGACCCGTACGACGGTGAGATCGCCTACGCTGACGCTTCGTTAGGCAAACTATTCACCTACCTGCGACAACGCGGCCTGTACGACCACACGCTCATTGTGATGATGTCCGATCATGGCGAATCCCTGGGTGCTCATGGAGAAAGCATGCACGGAATCTTTCTCTACGACGAGACCATCCGCGTTCCGCTGGTTTTCAAACTGCCGGGTGAAGTTCTCGCCCGCCGCCGCGTGAGCACGCGTGTACGCCTGGTGGACGTTGCTCCCACGCTTCTAAGCATGCTGAGCCTGCCCCTGCCTCCGACGTTCCAAGGCGAGTCGCTGGTGCCATTGATGAAGGGCAGCCAGAAGGCGGCAGACGATCTTCCCGCTTACGCTGAGACCGATTATCCTCATCGGGCGTTTGGATGGAGCGCGTTGCGCTCTCTGCGCACTGGAAGATATCTTTTCGTGCACGCTCCCAAGCGCGAACTGTACGACCAGTCCCAGGATAAGAGTGCAGCCCACAACCTGGCGGCAACTTCTCCCGCGGTCGCAGGCACCCTGCAGGTTCAAATAGACGATTTCCACAACAGGACCACAAGCTATCGTGAGAAGTCACCACAAGCCCCACTCAGTTCCGAGCAGGCGGAGAATCTCTCCGCTCTGGGCTATGTTGCCTCGAACTCAGCCGGCCCATCGCAAGACCCTTTTCAAGGCGCGGATCCAAAGGACAAGATCGGGATTTCGAACATCCTGCAAGATGGGATGATTGCTGTCGAAGATGGCCGCTATGAAGAGGCGATCCCTTTACTGAAGCGAGTTCTGGATGACAGCCCCTTAGTGACTGCGGCTCAAATGCAGTTGGGAATTGCCCTCGCCAAGGTGAAGCGCTATCCCGAGGCCATTGTGGCTCTGCGTAAAGCCGTGGAGCAGTTGCCGGACTCGGTCCAGGCGCAATATGAACTCGGGCTTGCCTTGTACGAAACCGGGGCGTGGCGGGATTCAGTTCCCTATTTTGAGTTCGTTGCCAAGAAGCGTCCCAAGTGGCCGGACGCCCAATATTCCCTGGCCTCGGTTTACGCCCGCACCCAGCATGTGCCCGAGGCAGTGGAACTGCTGCTGACTGTGATTCAACTCAGTCCTCAGCACTTCCGTGCCAACTTGCTGTTGGGCCGCATTCTAACGCTCCAACACCGCGCCGGAGAGGCGCTTCCTTACTTGAAACAGGCGGAAAGTGCGGAACCCGAGAACTTCGAACCTCATGCCTTCCTCGCGGACGCCTTCGACGAACTGGGAGAAACGCAGACTGCCAACACCGAACGCACGCGAGCCCAGGCGTTGAAGCAGCGTGCGAATCCATAACCTGCATGCCGTGCTCCGCGCATGAGCCTCGCCACTCCGAACAGGAGTGCGCTAAACTGACTGACTCATGTCCATCCAGAAGAAAGATTTCCCGGAACTCATGGGAACGGTCTCCCGGCAGAAGGCTTCCATTGAGCCCGGGAAGTTGGCGGACCTGGTGGTCAAGGCGGAGGATCCGTTCAAAACCGAACCACTGAGCTTGCACAAGGTCGCCGTCGAGCGCACCATGGTTGGCGGCCAGTGGGTATACGAGTCCTAGCGTTTGCCGATCCTGTGGTTTAGCGACCGGGCCATGCGTGCCATCATGACTGCGAAGTCGGCTTTTCCGCTTCCCGAGGAATTTAACGCGGCGTCCTACTTCGTGGACCGCCACATCGCAGAAGGCCGTGGCGACAAGGTCGCCATCGCATGCGGGGACCGCCGTGTCACTTACCGCCAGCTTTTTGAGTCGGTGAACCAGGTTGGCAATGCCCTTAAGAAGTTGCACGTCCGGCCCGAGGAACGAGTCTTCCTTCTCTTGTTGGACACGCCTGAATTTGCTGCCAGCTTTTTCGGCGCCATCAAGATCGGAGCCGTACCCGTCCCCGTCAACACGCTGCTGAAGCCCGCCGACTACGAGTTCCTGCTCAACAACTCGCGAGCGCGGGTTGCGATTGTCAGTGATTCTCTCTTCCCTCACCTGCAGGCCATTCCTGCGGAGAAACTTCGTTACGTGGAGAAGATCATCCTCGTGGGCGGCGCAGAAACGGCAGGCACACAGTCGTTTGATGCCTGGATTCGCGAGAGCTCCGTCACTCTCGATGCGGCGCGCACCAGCAAAGATGATGCCGCCTTCTGGCTGTATTCTTCGGGAAGCACCGGCAGGCCGAAGGCGTGTGTGCATCTGCAGCATGACATGGTCGTGTGCGCCGAACGTTATGCGAAGGCGATTCTCAATGCCACGGAAAGCGACCGCTTCTTCAGCGTGGCTAAGCTTTTTTTCGCCTATGGACTGGGCAACGGACTCTATTTTTCGCTGGCGGTTGGAGCGACCAGCATCCTGCTGCCCGGCCCTCCTCGACCGCAAAGCATTTTCGACGTGGTGGAGCGCTTTCGTCCGACGCTGTTTTTCTCTGTGCCTTCCAACTATGCGAAGTTGCTGGCTCACGTGCCGGACGCGGGACACAATCCAGATTTTTCTTCCGTTCGCCACGCTGTTTCAGCCGGCGAGTGTCTTCCTGCCGCCATCTTTCATCGCTTCAAAGAGCGCTTCGGGGTTGAGATTCTCGATGCCATCGGGTCCACGGAGGCGCTGCACATGTTCATCGCGAACCGACCGGGAGCGGTCAAACCCGGATCAAGCGGCACAATTATTCCCGGATTTGATGCGCGCATCGTCGACGAAAATAGTCGGCCCGTGGTGCCCGGCGAAATCGGCGACTTAATCGTCAAGACCGATGCCGCCTGCGCCAGCTATTGGAATCAGCACGAAAGAACGAAGGACACGATCAGCGGACATTGGCTTCGCACCGGCGACCGTTATTATCAAGACGCCGACGGATACTTCTGGTACGCAGGGCGCTCCGATGACATGTTGAAAGTTAGCGGCACCTGGGTCAGCCCGGTTGAAATCGAGAACCATCTCCTCGAACATCCGGAAGTGCAGGAAGCGGCGGTCGTCGGACGGAAAGATGAGGACGGCCTCGTGAAAACGGTGGCTTGCGTCGTGCTGCGCGATGGCAAACCTGGAAATCCCGAGGTCGCGACGGAGTTGCAGAGATTCGTGCTGGAGCGTCTGCCCGTCTTCAAGCGGCCGCACCGGATCGAGTTCTTTCTGGAATTGCCAAAGACAGCGACCGGCAAACTGCAACGCTACAAACTGCGTTAGGGGAAAGGTCGGAGGACCATGAACGATCAGGCGTTACTGCAAGAAGCCCTCAAAGAGGCGAGGAAGGGACTGCTCGAAGGAGGCTTGCCGATCGGTTCTGTTCTGGCGAACCAGCAAGGGCAGATCGTGGCCCGCGGACACAATCTGCGAGTTCAGAGCGGCGACCCGACAGCGCATGCCGAAACGGTATGCGTTCGCAACGCTGGCCGCCGGCGAGACTGGGCGGAGTTGACGCTGGTCAGCACTCTCAGTCCCTGCATCATGTGCACTGGCACGGCGTTGCTGTTCCGTATTCCCCGCGTCGTCATTGGAGAGAATCGAAACTTCCAGGGACCTGAGGAACTCTTCCGGCAACACGGAGCAAGCGTCGTCGTTCTCGACGACGCGGAATGCGTTCGCATGATGCGCGAATTTATCAGCGAGCATCCCGACCTGTGGAATGAGGATATTGGGAAGTGAGATCGTGCAATACGCGCGCAATCAGCGCGCCGAAGGAAGATGCCTTTCAGGCTTAGGCGAAGGCGCCGTCTCGCTCACGGGCAGATCGTTCGTCAAATCCCACCTGCACAATGGGCAGCGGGTCGCTACCGAGTACACAATGCGGCCAAATGCTACGCATTCGGTATTGGGACAAGCTCTCATTGTCGACCTCCAAGCCGCTGCGCAAATGCCCGCCAATCCTTCCAGTCCGAAGCGGCTCAGAAAGTCACACTAGCACGAAGCTCACAATCGAACGAACTTCTTTTCACGTTGTCACAGATTGATTTTTCTTCTAGCTCGGTCAACGGCGCCGTCGCTTTGCACCAACCCGAACCAGCGGCGAGCCCGACAATAGAATGGTTACGAGAGACCAAGACTGCCCGCAGCAGTATCAACAATCGCCTTACCGATGCTCAGCGAGGCCGTGGCCGCCGGCGAGGGAACGTTGAGGACATGCAGCACCTTACCAGAAGGCACGAATTGGAAATCGTCGACCAAAGCTCCGTCGGGCTTGAGGGCCTGCGCGCGCACGCCTGAGCCGCCAGGAACCAGATCTTTCTCGCCCACTTCCGGGAGCAAGCGCTGCAACGCGCGCACGAAGGCTGGCTTCGAAAGCGACCGATGCCATTCGTCGAGCCCATTGCGCCAGTGCCGCCCCGCCATGCGCCAGAAGCCGGGAAAAGCAAGCGAGGAAGCCAGGTCGCGCACGCTGATATCGGTGTGACGGTAGCCTTCACGTGCCAGTGCGAGGACGGCGTTCGGACCAGCATCCACTTTGCCCGTGATGCGCCGCGTGAAGTGCACGCCGAGAAATGGAAAGCGCGGATCGGGCACGGGATAGATGAGCGCGCGCACCAGCGACGCTCGCTCCGGCACCAGTTCATAGTACTCGCCGCGGAAGGGGACGATCATGATGCCTGGGTCGTCGCCCGCCATCCGGCTGATGCGGTCGCTGAACAGTCCGGCGCAGTTGATAAGTGAAGTCGTTGAGAACGCGCCCCGCGAGGTTTCGACCACGATTTCGCTCGCCAGCCGACGAATACCAGTGGCGGCTGCGGAAGTGAGAACCGTGCCCCCACGAGCGGAAATCAACTCCGCATATTTCTCGCACACCAGGGCGTAGTCGGTGACTCCCGTCGAGGGCACAACCAGGGCTTGCAGGCCGCGGGCGTGCGGCTCGATTTCGCGTAACTCCTCGGGTCCGATCAGGCGCAGGCCAGTAAGACCGTTGGCTTCTCCGCGCTTGCGCAATTCTTCCAGGCGCGCGAGTTCGTCCGCGTGGGTTGCGACGATAACTTTGCCGCATACGTTGTGGGCAATTCCGTGCTCGCGGCAGAACTCGACCATGGCCGCGGCTCCGGTGACGCATAGCCGGGCCTTCATGGAGCCCGGCTTGTAGTAGACGCCGGAGTGAATCACCCCGCTGTTGTGCCCGCTCTGGTGGCGGGCGACGCGGTCTTCTTTCTCGAGGACCAGCAGTCGCAAATGGGGAAAGCGGCGCGTGATTTCGAGTGCCACACCGAGTCCTACGACGCCACCGCCGATGATGACTACGTTGTAGCGAGAATCGGTCATGAAGAACGAAGCGCGTGGGCGACCGCAGCGATTTGGTTCCCCGCCACCGGCGGCGCCACCCGACAGATGATCATACCGGGAAGAACGGATCGCGGTCAGTCCATCCTTCTGTCACGCAGTTCAATCGTCAATCCACAATCAGAGTAACGGCGGTGCTGTGGCTGAGCGAACCAGACGTACCGGTCACAGTGATCTTGTAAGTGCCGGGCAGTGTGCCCTGATGACCGCCTCCTCCACCTCCGCCGGAACTGACTCCGCCGCACGCTGGCAGAGTTAGCATCAATAGAAGCAGTACGGCGATCGACACTAAGATCCCCGATTTCTGTTCCCGGCGTCTACCACCTCCGGCTACCCAGCCAATCACGATCCCCGGCAACAGCAGCCACACCGCGTAAAAGATCGATCGATTTTCAGCGGGCGGTCGCAAGGCGGTCGTCGTCGCCGTGGTGGAGATCGTCATGACGACATTCACGGCCGAGTTGCCAGGAGTCACTGGGGCGGATGGATTGAACAAGCACTGCGTCAAAGCAGGCAGCCCGGAGCAGGCCAGCGTCACCGCGGCATTGAACGAAGCTCCCACCGGTTGAACCGTCAGGTTGTAAGGCCCGGTCGTCTGGCCGGCGTGCACCGTCTGGCTCGAGGTCGAGGAGGTGACGAGAAAATCCTGTCCCACCGTCAGAGCGACCGTGAAGTTATGGCTGGGCGCTCCGGTGGTGTCCTGCGTGCTGATGTTGATGTTGTACGCCCCTGTGGCGGCGTTATTGGGGACGTTGATGGTCGCAGTGAGATTCGCAGACCCTCCGCTGGCCACCGTGATGGGATTGACGGGAGAGAGTGTACACATCGCACCGGAGAGAGCGCTCGCGTCGCACGTGGCGTTGATCTTCCCGCTGTAAAGGTTGGACGAGGTCAGCGTGAGGTTCGCCGTCCCATGCCCTCCCGGCGCCAGGGATAGAGTCTGAGTTCCTGAGATCGAGTAGTCGCCGACGTTGAAAGGAACCGCTAGAGAATGCACGAGGGATCCAGAGGTTCCGGTAACGGAGAGCGAATAGGTTCCGGCGGTGAAGCTGGTGCCGTTGATGGTGAGAGTCGCGGTCGCCGGGAACGAACTCACCGAAGTGGGGCTGATGCTGCAACTGCCGGCGCCGTACGTAGTCGGGCAACTCAAGGTGACCGTACCGCTGAATCCGTCCTGCGAAGCGATCGAGATCGGCCCGGTAGTGCCGGTGCTGCCCGCATTTACCTCGGGGAACGCGGTGGGCTCGGTCAAAATGAAATCCTGGTTGGCGGTAACGTTCAATGTGAACGAAGTCGTCAGGGTCGAGGGGGCTCCCGCCGTCGTGGCCTGGATGGTCACGGGATAGCTGCCCACCGCGGTTCCTGCCGGTACCAATACGCTGGCCGTCATATTCACCGGAGTTGTTGAAGTGGGGTTGACGGTGGTTCCGGGCGTGAGCGTGCAGATTGCGTTGGCAATGCCTGAACTGCAGGAGACGGTGACGCTCTGATTGAACGATCCTGCGGCAGTGATCTGGAAACTTACCGGAGAAGACGTGCTTCCTCGCCCTACGGTTACGCTCGCCGGGACCGGCGTCGTCATTCCGAAGCTGACGACATGTAGCGTTACGGGAACCGGGTGCGTCGTATGGCTCGTGTCGGACCCAGCTGCCTGCACGTTGAAGCTGTAGTCGCCGGCCGCGCCGCCAACGGTGACCGTGAAGGGTGTCTTGTTCGCCGGAGTGATCGTCGATGGCGAGGGCGAGCAGGAACTGGGCGGAGCCGTCGAGCCTGCGGTGCAGCTTAGGGTCACGGAACTGGCATATCCATTCAGCGCGCTGGCAGTGCCGTTGAACGCCCCAGTCTGTCCGACGAAGACGGTCAGCGGCGAGTTGGAAACGGAAATCTGGAAGTCCGGCGTGATGACAAGATTGAATTGCCAGATGCCGCGGCCATAGGTAGAAGCCCGCAGCCACTGCTGGCCACCGGAATTGAAGACTCCCAGCGCGGTGACTGCTACGTTGGGCAGGAACCCAGGCTGGTCTGTGCTGGGGCTCGGTCCCAGCTCTGTCCAACTGGCCGCGGACGTGGAACTGCCGAACACGCCCACGTCGGTGGCGACATAAACCTGAGACAACCCGGGATAGACGACCACCGCATTCACCGGCGAGTCCGGAAGGTTTCCCGTGAAGTCCGTCCAGGCTGCGCCAGCGTTGGTGGTCTTCCAGACGTGCCCTGTGCCCCCGGTAAAGCCCATCACCGTCACGTAGGCCGTCTTGCCGCTGGAATCGGACGAGTCGATAGCAACGCTCGAAATGGGGAACTGGTTCGGGTTGATATTGCCCTGCGGACCGTTGTTAGTGACATCGGTGAAGGCAGGAACGCCAGACGAGGCGTCGGTGGTCACCCAGACGTGTCCGCCAGCCGGCGTGGACAGAACTCCTTCCAGCGGGCCCAGTCCGCTGGTGGTTGCATAAATAACCTTAGAGCCGGCGTTGTCCGTCGGGCCTCCCGCAGCCAGGGCGCGGACCTGATTGACTTCACTTCCCGAGCATGTTCCCGCACCCAGCGTTTCGAAGTTCGGGCTGAGCGCGGCGAAAAGGCCGCCCGTGCGAGTCCCGCGCCACACGCGGCAAGTGCCGACTAGCATCGCGCTCGAAGACCGCGAATCGAGAATAAAGGGAAAGTAAAAAGCCCCATCGTCGCCACCGACCGTGCCGCTGGTGACCACGAAGTTGAAGCCGCTGTTGATGCAGTTCACGCCGCTCGTACAAAGTTGCACGCCGAGGCCGCCGGGAGGAACGTCAGGGTTAGACGCATACCAGTTGGACGTAGCGCCAGCATCGATGGCGTTATAGCCGCCATCGCCACCGAGAACATTCTTCCAACTTGGATTCGTAGTTGCCTGACTGGTTGCAGGAGAGCCGTTATCCTGCGTTCCGCCGAGCAACGTTTTCAGGTCGGTCGGGTGTTGGGAGAAGCTGACGAATTGCGTCATCGATCCCAGATTCTGGTTGAGATCGTCGAACTGATTCGTGCCCGAACATGCGCCGGTGTTGAGCCCCGTAAATCCGTCGAGCGCGCGGTACATGCCCCCATCGTTGGCGAAGTACATCAGGGCATTGCCGGAGTCGCTCCCCGACGTGGGAATCATGTAGGCCAGCGCGTGCTGGTCCGGGTGCACGTGGGCGGGCGCGCCAATCGGGGCACACCCGTAGACGTGGGTGAGGTTCATGAACGGAGACGACGCACAGGTGGGATTCTGCGAAGTGATGCCGCACTTATAGAGATTGATCGCTCCAGCGTACAAGTTCGTCGCCGATCCGCTCGGAACCGCCAGCAGTTCCAGGTTGTAAGAGCCCTGTTGGACGCCGCAGCCGTAGGCGTCACCGCAATTCGTGATCGCGGTATCGGAAATCGAAATCCACGACGCGCCCCCGTTGGAGCTTTGCCAAATGCCACCATCGACGGGGCTGCCAGTCGCGGAAAAGGAAATGAACCAGGCGTACATCTCGTTGCGTCCCGGCACTACCGTGATTTCCGCACGGTAGATGGGGCATGTGTAATTGTTTGAAGTGGATTGGGGCGGGCACGCCGCAGTACTCAGCAATACGCCACCAGGCTGCACGGCGAGTCGCGTCCAGTGAGTGCCGTCGGAGGAAGAGTAAAAGCCGTGGTAACGAACTGCGGCGAAGAACTGCCCAGCGCTGGCGTTGTAGACGACAGAAGTTGCCGAGGTAGCATCGGTTGCGCCGCCAGGATCGACCAGCGCGTTGTAGGTCCACGTCTGCCCGGCATCGAGCGAAGTGTAGAGACCGCGCTTGGTGTTGGCGGTGACAGCACCGACGATCATGCCTTCGGAGGTGGTGGCCATGGCGGAAACCACTGTGTTCGTTTGTCCGCTGGCCGTGCTGAACGCCATGCGCGGCCCGCCCAGTCCGCTGAAGGACAGTGCGTGGTTGTTGGCGTCGGGAACCAGGGTCCAAGTAGTACCGGCGTTCGTGGAGCGCAGAATACCCAAGCCAAAATAGGAGTCGCCGGAGTTATCCGCCTCCCCCGTGGCCGCAAGAATCACGGTCTTTGCCGGGTCGGTGTTGCCCGGCTGGATGGCGATCGCGCCGATCGAGAGCGTGGCTTGATCGTCGCTGACGGGAGCCCACATCACGCTGTTGGCCGTGTTGTTGGCCGCGTTGGTCGACTTCCAGACTCCGCTTTGCGCGCCGCCGATGTAGACCGTGTTGCCGCTCGGGTCGGCGGGATCGATGGCGATGGCGGTCGCGCGTCCGGAGACTTGGTGATAGTCCTGCGTGCCGTTGCCTGTAGCATCAGAGGCCAGCGGCATGGGACCTAGTGCGACCCATGAGCCAGTCGAGAGCGAAACTGATCCGTTGACGCCAGCCGTTGCAGCGAGGGCGGTCGCGCGCTGCGCGCGCAGCTGCAGCTTGGCCTGATAGGCTCGGCGACGAAGTTCAGCGGAGCTCTTCCCGTGGACGAGACGCCCGCGGAAAAACCACTCGCTGCGCTCTTTGACGTGGTCGGCGTCGGAGTCAGGGATGGCATTTTCGGGAAC
>JADGNP010000625.1 GCA_017883425.1 Candidatus Sulfotelmatobacter sp.
CCAAGCTTGACGGCCGGTGGCTCACCCTTTGAGAAGGGAACCCGAGAAGGGAACCGTGGACAGACGGGACGTCCCCGGTCTTTGTCCAACGCTGGAATGTGGAGGGAGGCTGACCCACCTTTTTCGGTCTCCAGAGTGCAAAAAGAGGCTGCCCCACAACTGATCGGCGAGCAGATGAGGACCGCATCGTCCGCGAAGCCGGGCCACGCGCCGCCCTCAGCGGCTAGAAGCCGCGCACTTCCCTCTTCTGTTGCATCCTAGCGCGGCGCTGACGCGCTGATCTTCCACGGCGGGTGTCGCAGCCTTTGACGCTAGCATGAATCCTGGGTGGCCCATCCTTTGCGTTCTTTGCAAAGGGTGGGCCTTCCCAAATGCGGACAGCATGGGCTCTGGCGGTTGATTTTATCCTGCCCAGCACGGTGTCTGCTCTTACATTTAGGAATATGCCGAAGGGCCTCAAACGCTATTACGGCCAGGACCACCTGCATTACCTTACCTGCAGTTGCTATCACCGGCAGCCGTGGCTGGCCACGCCGCGGCGGCGTGACCTGTTCTCGCAAATTCTGGAAGAGACTCGGCAACGCTACGGTTTCGTCGTGGTGGGCTATGTGGTGATGCCGGACCATATCCACCTGCTGATCAGCGAACCTGAGCGTGGGACGCCCTCCACCGTCATGCAAGTGGTGAAGCAACGCTTTGCCCGGCGAGTGTTGGGGCGCAAAAAGCGGAACTCCGCACAAAGGGAGTTATGGCCCGACTCTGAGGAGCATGTGTGGCAACGCCGCTTCTACGACTTCAACGTGTGGAGCGCGCGCAAGCGGATCGAGAAACCGCGTTATATGCATCGCAATCCCGTGAAGGGCGGACTGGTGCTGGAGCCCGAGCAATGGGAGTGGAGCAGCTTTCGCAGCTACGCCTATCAGGAGGTAGGCCGAGTAAGAGTCAATCTGTGGCCTGAGCCTGTCTTGAAAATCCGGCCCGCGGCGTAGATGCAATCCGCACTCGTGGGGCGAGAGCCGTGGTAGGCCCACCCTTTGCAAAGAACGCAAAGGATGGGCCACCCAGGATTTTCGCCAGCGTCAAAGGGTGCGCCACCCGCGGATCGCAGAATGTGAGCCTGCTGTCTCATCACTCGTCCCGTTTGACACGCTTTCCCGGCTTACCTAGACTGCCAGAGTACGCGTAACGCGAGGACCATCCATGGGCTGGCTGCAAAACAAGTTCGAAAAGAATTTCATGATCAGCACAGTTGATTACGTGTTCAACTGGGCGCGCAAGTCGGCGGTGTGGCCGATGACGTTTGGTCTGGCCTGCTGCGCGATCGAGATGATCGCCTCTTCCACCTCGCGCTTCGACATCGCGCGCTTCGGCTCGGAAGTGTTCCGTCCCAGCCCGCGCCAGAGCGACCTGATGATCGTCGCCGGCACCGTGACGCTGAAGATGGCGCCGGTGGTCAAGCGCATTTACGATCAGATGCCCGACCCGAAGTGGGTGATCTCGATGGGCGCGTGTTCGTCTGTGGGCGGCCCGTTCAATACCTACGCGGTGTTGCAAGGCGTCGACAAGATCGTCCCGGTCGACGTCTACGTCACCGGATGCCCGCCCCGTCCCGAGAATCTTTTCTACGCGCTGCTCAAACTGCAGGACAAGATCGACACCATGACCCTGGCCAAGAAGCCCACCGAAGTCCGCCTGGATCCAAACATGGTCGAGAACTTCAAGCGCCAGGTGATGATCGCGCAAACGCTGCAGCCGAAATAGCTGTCAGCTGTCAGCTGTCAGCGAAAAGCATTATGTGGGGACAGCCGCCCCCGGCTGTCCGCCGAGCGAAGCTCGGCTGCTTTTCTTCAGGGCTCGAACGCATGCCCAACTTCATCAAACTCACCACCCAATCCGAACTCCCCGCCGCCGACGAAGCCAAAGAATTCCCCTGCGGCGACAAGACCATCTGCGTCGCCAAGGTGAACGGCGCCTACAGCGCCATGGACAACGTCTGCCTGCACCGCGGCGGCCCGCTCGGCGAGGGCATGATCGAGAACGGCAAGGTCGTCTGCCCCTGGCACGGCTGGCAGTGGGATCCCAAAACCGGCGAGGCCGCCCACAATGCGAACGCGAAAGTGGCCGTGTATCCGCTCAAGATTGAAAACGGGGATGTACTAATCGAGGTGTGAATATGGCGGTTCCGGGACCAGAGGTTATGTCCGACATCCTTGCCGCGATCACAGAGTTCCGCGACATCGTAAACAAGCCGAGGTTGCAGCAAGTTTTGATGAAGGACCGCTCTAGGTGGGGGAAACTGTGCAGTGCCATGGACGTCATCGAAGACACGTGCATGGCTGTCAGATCGTATTCTTCCGGGGAGGAGACGCAAGACAAGGGAATCCTCTACCTGCAAACCTACGGCGTTCTGCAGGCACTCGTAGTGCAGCAGGATGCCACATCTGATCTGTGTGCTGCAATTGGGTCTTCAAGAGCGAAAGGCGACTTCCTCGGATTGGCCAACGTGCGAACCGCACGTGTTTCCGTCGCTGGTCACCCTACCAAGAGGCAGCGCAATGGTGAAGGACCCTACCAACTGGTTCAGATGAGCTTGGGCCGGAACAGCTTCGAACTGGTGTCATTATCGTCGGGCAGTCCCGAGTTCAAACATGTTAGCGTGCGTGACTTGATCCGAGAACAGGAAGAGGTGTTGGGCAGAATCCTTAGGGGGGTGATCGAAGACTTAAAGGGCGCCGATGCTAAGCATAAGGCCCAGTTTCAGGGAAACAAGCTCCAGGCAACTTTCCCCCGCACGCTAAGCTACAGTTTCGCGAAAATAAACGAGCATATCCGCGGGGAGACTCTCGCACCCATGGGATCGTGGGGGATAGAACAGGTGCGCAAAACAATAGAAGATTTCCGACGCGGCCTAGAAGCCCGGGGCATTCACATCGGGACTTACGACTCGATAGAGTACCTCAACGAGCTACTCGAGTATCCCCTAGACCAGCTAGAGGCATACCTTCACGGGAAAGAATCAGAAATATCGGGGCCGCGTGCCGCCGGGGTCTTTTCCTTTTTCATTGAGAAATACGTCGACGAGTTACGCACCATTGCAACCGAGATCGACGATGAGTTCGGTTCTTAAAGCATCTGACCGAATACCTCATCCCAGGAACTTCAGGAATTTCCCCGGCTGATTGTCGAAGCCCGGAAA
>JADGNP010000626.1 GCA_017883425.1 Candidatus Sulfotelmatobacter sp.
CTGCGCTCGAACAGCGGCTTGTCGACCGGCTTCACTTCGCGCATCTCGCCGAAGAAAACGATCTTGCCCGCGAGCTTGCCCTTGTACTTTTCCAGTTCCTTCTCGTCCTTCGCCTCGACCCAAACCGCGCGCCCGTTGATGGGCCCATGGCTCGATGGCGACCAGGGCAGAGCCTGCGCAATGAAAACCGCGGTGTCGGGCGCCGACATGCGAACCCACGCGTTCAGTTGCCGCCAACCCATGCCAAATTCGCCCCAATCCTCGAGATGGGCGTTGCTGCATCCCATGGCGGTGAGCTGGTCGCGCGTCCACTCATTGGCGCGCTTCAGGTTGGGAGACCCGGTCAGCCGCGGACCGATCCCGTCCATCAGCCCGGAGGCGAACTCCATCACGTGCGAGTGCGAAAGCCCCTCGTCGCGGATGCGTTGGTACATGGTGTAGTCCAGATTCTCGGTCGCGGGTTGCGCCAGTTCGTACGAAGGTTTACTGGCTTCGGCGGCTTTCGTGTCTTTGGATTTCTTCTCAGCCGCGGATACGGAAAAGCTGAGGCACAACATAACTGCAAAAGTTGAGAACAGCAATTTGTGCGATGGCATCTTCCTGGTTCCTCCCCCAGAGCGGAAAGCGCAGAGTAGCAGATGATCCCTGCAGTGCGAAAGATCAAACCAGCGACTCGGGAGTAGCTCTGGGCGTTGGAAACGCGTGGGAGGCCTGCTCTAATCTGTGGAAATCTAACCGCAAAAATACTTTGTGGTCCGGCCTCGCAGACCGGGTTCGAGCGCGTTTCATTCCGGAAAAATCTCGGGTTGAGGGGTGTACCCCCCATCCCCCTACCCTCTGAAAGCCTTGACTGGCGCGGGTTTCGCAAAAAGTCTTTGCAAAATCTTGAGCCGCAAGGGTTTAGAGGTCAAAATCTTGACAACAAAAGACTTAGGGCCTTTTTCGCAGTAGCTGCGTGTACCGCCTCCGCCTTGACTATGTTCTGCTCTCTTGCCTGTGGATGGCAAGGTCAGATGTCACATGAGGAGCACGGGCTCTGTGGAAGTCGATGCCCCCGGCCCGGCAGAGAATCCCCGCCCAAGCAAAGCTTGGACGGGGCACCCTCGGGAAACAGAGTGCAGTTTAAGGTGGGCCAGCCCCTTACTGCCCAGTTCCCGTCAAGCTAACCTTCTGCGGTGAGCCGCCGCCATTGTCAGCGATGCTAAGCGTGGCGCTCCGACTTCCGGTCGCTTTCGGCGTAAACCACACGTCAATTGTGCAGGTTGCTCCGGCTACGAGGCTCGTTCCGCATGCATTCACTTGCGTAAACTCAGTTTTGTTTTGTCCGACAATTGTTATCTGCGTGATCGACAAGCGCACACTGCCCTCGTTTGTGAGAGTGACCGTCTGCGGAGGGCTAGTTTTGCGAACTGTGATGGCCCCGAAATTCAAGCTCTTCGGAGACCAATACACACTAGTGCCCGCTCCGGACAAAGGCACCAACTGTGGACTGCCTCCGCCGCTGTCATATATTGCCAGGGTGTCGGTGAGGTTGCCTGACGCTGTAGGAGTGAAATACAGAAGTAGGTTGCAGCTCTGCCCCGCTGGGACTGATCTTCCGCACTTACTTACTACCGCGAAATTCGGGGTCGCGACGCTCATGCTGGCAATTGAAATCGCCGTGCTGCCGGAGTTGGTTAGCTTCACAACCTGCGTCGAGCTAACGGTACCAACAAGTTGGGTAGCAAACTTCACGCTGGATGGAGACAATGCGACCACGGTCCCGTGATCCTGGATAAGGATGGTAACTCCGCTGTTGGCGACGGAGAAGTCGATCAGTCCGTCGTTATTGAAGTCTCCGGCTGAGATCTGATAGCCGCCGCCAGAATCGTAGGGAACATATCGCTGGAATGTGCCGTCTCCATTCCCAAGCAACACGGACAGCCCAGCGAACGGGGCGTCCTTTGTGGCTGTTGCCAGATCGAGATTACCATCGCCATTAACATCGGCAGAGGTGATACCGAAGGGGAAATTTTGAGTGGCGTATTGCACTTGGGGCTGGAAGGTTCCATCCCCTCGTCCAAGCAGAATAGACACAGAATTTGATTCGTAGTTCGACGCAGCCAAATCCAAGTTTCCGTCGCCATCGAAATCGCCGACTGTCACTCCCAATGCGCTGTTCCCCACAGGAAAATCAAGGTGAGGCAGGAATGTCCCATCTCCTTTCCCTAGCAGAACAGAGACCGATTCAGCGCCAGAGTTGGCGATAACCACATCCAATATTCCGTCGTGGTTGAAGTCTCCCACAGCAACGGAATAAGCTTGACTCCCGGCAGTGAAGTAGGAAGCGTATGGCTGAAATGTGCCATCCCCATTTCCCAGTAGGACGGAAATGTCTCCCGACACCGAACTGATGCCAACGACAAGGTCGATCTTCCCATCTCTGTTCAAGTCCGCCGCGACCAATGACAGAGGAGTCTCTCCGACTGGGTAATCCACATGGGGCTGGAATGTGCCGTCTCCGTTACCGAGCAGGATGGAGACGGAATTCGCTAACGCGTTCGCGTTTATGACGGCCAAATCGAGCTTTCCATCGCCGTTGAAGTCGGCAACCGTAACATCTTCAGGGTTCTGTCCGGTAGCATAGTCAACATGAGGTCGAAAAGTACCGTCCCCGTTTCCCAGCAAGATAGACACGGTATTGGAACTAGTGTTCGGGGCCACAATGTCAGCTTTCCCGTCCCCGTTCAAGTCCGCGATGCGTGCGGATAAAGGGAGGCTTCCAACCGCCATCGATGAGACGGTGAACGAAACAGTGCTTCGCGCTGTCGCGATTGGAAACACCACTGGATTCGATACTCCTCCACCCGGAGTAGGACTCTTGACGGTGATCGTTGCGGTGCTGGCAACTGCAACATCCGTGGCCGAGATTGATGCGGTCAGTTGAGACGTTGTGACGAACGCGGTGGTGCGGGGGCTTCCATTCCAATTGACCACCGAGCCGGAGACAAATCCGGTTCCGTTGACGGTCAGAGTGAATCCGGGGCTTCCCGGAGCCGCGGTCGTCGGGACCAACGGCTGATTCACGAAGGGTACGGGATTCGATTGCCCGAGCAGTGCAGTTGCAAGAAGGATAACTACGGTGAACACTGCCAGATGGAATCTCATCAATGCCGCCCCCCAGTACAGTTCGACACGTTACACCACGCAG
>JADGNP010000147.1 GCA_017883425.1 Candidatus Sulfotelmatobacter sp.
CTGGTCGAAGCCGAAAAGGCGAATCAGGCCAAAGGCCGGCACGAAGCGCTGAAAGCGGCCCGCGATCGCTTCTACAAAGGCGACATTGCGAAGGACCTGGCTGCGTTCTCCGAGGCCAATGGCGGCCTGTTCCGCTACGAAGACTTCGCCGAATACACCGCGGAAGTCGAGACGCCGGTTTCGATCAATTACCGCGGCTATCAGATTTACAAGAATCCGTCGGCCAGCCAGGGCCCAACCGAACTCATTGCGCTCAATCTGCTCGAAGGCTACGACCTGAAAGCGCTGGGCCACAACAGCCCCGACTTCCTCCACACCAGCGTGGAGGCGGTGAAACTCGCCATGGCCGATCGCGAAAAATATCTCGGCGACATGGACTTCATCAAGATTCCCTACGATGGTCTGCTCTCCAAAGATTACGCCCGCGAACGCCGAAAGCTCATCGATCCCGCCAAGGCGTCGCTCGAACTGCGCCCGGGTTCGCCTGAGAAGTTCACGGCGAGCGCGTCAGCGTTAGACCGGCCGGTGCACGAGGTCCTCGACGGCGATGCCCGCCACAACGGCGATACCAGCTACATCGCGGTCGTTGATAAAGACCACAACATGGTCAGCTTCGAGCCCAGCCTGCACGAGTTGTTCGGCACCGGCGTCGTCATGGGAGATACCGGCATCATCTTCAATTGCCGCGGCGACTATTACTCACTGGTTCGCGGCGAGGCCAACGCTCTCGAACCCGGCAAGCGGCCGCGCAGCACGCTGCAGAGCACGTTGATTATGAAAGACGGGCAGCCCTACGCGATCCTGGGCAGCCCCGGTGGAGACGATCAGGTGATGCGGACCATGCAGACGCTGATCAATATGATGGATTTTGGCATGAACATTCAGCAGGCCATCGAGGCCCCGCGCTGGTCGTCGCGCGCCTTCCCGGCGTCGCCGTTTCCGCACACCATGTACCCCGGCGACATGTCGGTTGAGGGTCGCATCCCGGAGCCGACGCGGCAGGCGCTGATTTCCCGCGGCCACAAACTGCGCATCGCACCCCCTTGGTCGCTGGGCTCGAACGCGGGAATCATGGTTGACGTGAACACGGGCGTCCTCAGCGCCGGAGCCGATCCTCGCGTCGATGCTTACGCCTGGGCGTGGTGAGGCTGCCCAACGAGCGACGAGCATTTAACCGCGAAGTTCGCTGAGAAAGGCCGCGAAGAACGCCAAGAAAAACAACCTCAGAGAGTTACGCGGCTTTCGTCAATGACGGTTTTCTTTGCGTCCTTTGCGAAGCCTCAGCGTTCTTTGCGGTTAAGTGCTTTCTGCCGAGGTCCATCCATCGCCTGCTACTAGGACTGTCGCCCTTTCCGCGATACACTGCATGCACATGCGAGTCTTGGGCATCGATTGCGGCGGAGAGTACACCGGCTACGGTGTGGTCGAGATGCATGAGAGCGGAAGACTTTGCTGCCTGACCTGCGGCGCGATCAAGCTCTCTCCGCGCGAAGCGCTGCCGCGGCGCTTGTCCCGCATCTTCACCCAACTCGGCGAAATCATTACCCAGCACCAGCCCGATGAGGTTGCGATTGAAGATGTCTTCTACGCCCTCAACGTGAAGTCGGCGCTCAAACTGGGTCAGGTCCGGGGAGTTGCGATGCTGGCTGCCGCCGCTGCCGGGCTGGAAGTCGCCGAATACTCGCCCCTGACCATCAAGTCGTCGGTGGTCGGTTATGGGCGCGCCGAGAAGCAGCAAGTGCAGCACATGGTGACCCGGCTGCTTGAGCTTTCCGTGCCGCCGGAGCCGATGGACGCTTCCGACGCCTTGGCCATTGCCATCTGCCATCTGCATACGGCGGGGACCCTCAGCCGGCAGCGTGCCGCGGCACGATAGAGTTCCGTAGACAATCCACTTTTGGCATAATTTGGGGTTGCCGTCTGTGTGAGTTCACTACGAGAACGAATCTGAGGCTGATGATCGGAACCGGGGAGGCAAGATCGCATCGCGTGGGACGGGAGCAGCGGCCCGACCGCTGGTCGCTGATCCTTCTCGTCGGCTGCCTCGCCCTGCTCTGGAGTCTCCCAACTCGCGCAGCCGAGCCCGCCACGGTCACCTTCTCGCTGGACTTTCCAAACTCCGATCCCGAGCACTATTCCATTGCAGTGCAGTCCGATGGGCACGCGCGCTACGAATGTGCGGGGAGGATCTCGGCGGACTCCGAGGACCGCGGGACCTACGAGACGGAATTCAGCTTCTCGGATGCAACCCGCGCCCGGATTTTCGACCTGGCTGCACAAGCCCATTATTTTTCCGGCAAGATCGACTCCGGCAATCGCAAGCTGGCATTTACCGGAGCCAAGAAACTGGTCTACAAAGACGGGCAGCGCGAATCCGCCGCGGCTTACAATTTTTCCGCACTGCCTGCCGTCCAGCAGTTGACCGTTCTGTTTCAGAGCGTGTCGGCGACGCTGGAGTTCGGCCGGCGTCTTGCCCACTACCACCGCTACCAGAAACTTGCCCTCGACGACGAGTTGAAGCGGATGGAAGATCAGGTCCGGAGAGGGGATCTCATCGAACTGCAAGCCGTAAAGCCGGTTCTGCAGGAGATTCACGACGATAGCTCCGTGATCAACGTCGTGCGGGCGCGGGCGCAGCGGATCATGGAAATGGGCCCGGGCGCCGCTGGGGGACGCTGACCGTTCAGGAATCTTGACATTCCAGCGTGGTTGCCTCCATTTACAGGACGGTGACCAGGCGGCCACGGCCCACTGGCCAAGGTACCGCCGGGCCGAAGTTTTACAACTCCTTTCGCGGAACCGTGTTCTAATTAAGTAGGAAAAGACTTCCGGGGGTTGCTATGTCCAAGCTCTCTGTGTCCAGATTCAGCATTGTTCTTCTGACGGTCGCTGCCTGCGCGCTTTTAGCGCTGCCCGCTCTGGCCGATTCGCAGGCACGCATCGTTCGCCTCAGCGACGTTCAGGGTTCGGTTCAGATCGACAAGAACACGGGCATGGGATTCGAGAACGCGTTCCTCAACCTCCCCATTACGCAGGGGGCGCAGGTCAGGACGCATGACCGCGGCCGCGCCGAGATCGAGTTCGAAGACGGCAGCACGCTGCGCCTGACTCCCAACACGACAGTTGAGTTCAGCACGCTCGGCCTGAGCGACTCCGGCAAGCGCATCTCGGTGATCAATCTCATCGAAGGCATGGCCTACGTCAACTGGCTGGGCAAAGACGAGGTCACGCTGAATTTCTCCCGCGAGAAGATTTCACTCGACCGCGCGGCGCATTTCCGCGTCGAAACCTCGACTGAGACCGCCCATGTGGCTGTCTTCAAGGGCGCTGTCGACGTAGAGGGTGCCGCCGGAAAAGTGGTGGTCGAAAAGAAGAAAACGGCGGCCTTTGACGCGGCGGATAACGACAAGTACACCCTCGCCAACAACATCGAAGAAGCCCCGCTCGATTCCTGGGACAAAGAGGCGAGCACTTACCATCAACAGTACGCGAAGAATAATTCGTCTCCGTACGGCTATGGGATGAGTGACTTGAATTACTACGGCGCCTATAGCAACGTCCCCGGCTACGGGATGATGTGGCAGCCCTACTTTACGGGGATCGGCTGGGATCCGTTCATGAATGGCGCTTGGTCCTGGTATCCCGGCTACGGTTACATGTTTGCCTCGGCTTATCCCTGGGGATGGATGCCCTACCGGTATGGAAACTGGATGTTCATCCCAGGAAACGGCTGGATGTGGCAGCCCGGAGGATGGAATTCATGGCTCACCGTCCCGCGTTATGCCGGGAGGTTGCCGGTCAATTTCCACCCACTCGTTGTGCCTGTAGCAGGCACTGTGAAGACGGTTGTGGTCGGGAGGGCTGGAACCTCGGCCTTGCCCCCCTCGCGCCTCGTGGTGAACGCCGGCTCAGCGGGCATGGGGATTCCGCGCGGTTCGCTCGGAAATCTCAGCCACATGAACCACCAGGTTGCCAAGACCGGATTCGTTGAGGTGCGGTCGGCGCCGCAGTTCTCCACGAGCTCAGCCAGGACTTCGGGCGGGTCTTCAGGCAGGGCTTCGGGTTTCGGCGCGCCCCACAGCACCGCGGCGGCTCCTTCGGCCGGCCGCAGCACGTCGTCCGGGCACGCTCCCAGTGGCCCGCATCACTGATACCGATTTTCTGGAGTGTGAAAAGGCGGCCATCACGCCGCCTTTTTGCTTTTGAGTCAATCGTAGCGCCGGCATCCTGCCGGCTGTCGCGAGGGCATCTTGCCCTCGCGGTGGCGGGTGCGACGCCTGCCTGACAGGCCGCCGAAACGGCGGCGCTACCGCCGCAAACTCACCGAAGTAATCACCTTCTCGCAGCTCTTGACAGGGCACCACGTCGTTAGAGACAGGATGACAAATGGTGGCCCGGCCGCTTTACGCAACCACGACCCCCGCATACCCCACCACCATGTCGCGGTCTCCAGAAATATCGCCCGACGTCGCGTACTTCACCAGTTCGGCCGACTTGGCCCCCAGCTGCCGAGCCGCCGTGAGCATGGCCACCGCCGGCCCGAAGCCGCACATGCTGATGTCCTGTTCCGTCACCACGTCGAAAAGCCCGCGCGGATCCATGGTCAGAATTCGCTCGATCGCCCGGTGATCCTTTACCCGCGTGACTGCGTCCGACTCGTAATGATTCATATCACTCGAAGCGACAATCAAAACGGGATCGCTCTGCGCCGCGATGACATCCGCCAAAGCCTTGCCCAGTTGTTCCAGAGTCTCGAATTGTCCAGTCCCCAGCGCGATGGGTACAAAACTGAGTTCCGGCTGCCGCAACAGCAGAAACGGAAGTTCTACTTCAACGGCATGTTCGGCGCGATGCGCCGCAGAATCTTCCTGCAGGGCAGGGAACCGCGTCTTCAAAGCTCCGGCAAGTTCGGCATCGAGGGGAACGTCGCCTAGAGGCGTCTGCCATGCGCCTTCACTCATGATGGCAAGCGCGCGGCCCACCCCGGTATGGTTCGGACACAGCACGATGCAGCGCCTGGGCACTTCGATCCGCGCAAAGACCGCGCCCGCCACGTGCCCGGAATACATGTATCCCGCATGCGGGGCGATGCACCCCAAGGCTCGCAGCGGAGCCTGATTCGTGGAACTCGCTTGTGATAGATAGCCGCGCGCTTCGGCGCGCAACTCGTCAGGATCGCCAGGATAGAAGCGCCCCGCGACTGCGGGATGACGCAGGATGGTGGTAGACATGGCCCCTCCTCGCCCACAGCGGGACCAACACGCTAATGCTAAGACTCCATCTGTGCTTTGCGCAAGGCGCGGTAGATGGCCGCGCTTTCTTCCAGGCTCAGCGTCTCGGCCCGAGCCGTGGCTTTCACCTTAGCCTCCGCCAGAGCGCGTTTCAACTCTGCTCCCTCGTACTTCGCCTTCAAATTGTTCCACAGAGTCTTGCGCTTTTGCCCGAACGAAAGTCGCAGAAAATCGATGAAGCCATCGCCCGCGACTCCCAATTTTTCCTGCTGCAGGTCGAGGGTCAACCGCAGCACCGTCGAGTGCACTTTCGGCGGAGGCACAAACGCCCCCGGCGGCAGGGTGAACAGTTTTTCCACGCGAGCATACAACTGCGCCGTGGCCGAGAGCATGCCGTAATCGCGGCCGCCCGGTTTCGCCGCGATCCGGTCGGCAACCTCGCGCTGCACCATAATCACAATGCTGTCGAAGTACTTCGAAAACTCAAACAGCCGCAGCAAAATGTCGGACGTAATGTAAAAAGGAAGATTCCCCACCACCTTCACCGGCTCAGGCTGGAGGTCGATGCCGGGGCGGCTCAGCCCCGGCTTCGGTCCGAACAGGGAATCGAAGTGGATGGCCAGAACGTCGGCCTCGATGATCTCCACGTTCCGCGCCATGGCGAATTTCAGCCGAAGCTGCGCGGCCAGCACCCGATCGAGTTCCACCGCGATCAGACGCCGCGCCCGCTTGGCCAGCAAGGACGTCATAATACCCCGCCCCGGGCCGATTTCCAGCACGGTGCTCTGAGATACGTCTCCCAAAGTGTCGACCACGCGCGCCGCGAGGTCTTCGCTGGCCAGAAAATGCTGTCCCATTTTAGGCTTGGTTTGCGGACGGCGGGTAGACGCTACCTTTGGCACATTGACCCTCACTGCCTCGGGAAGTAGACTTTGAAGTCGGTCCTCGCATCCTGGCTGCTGGACCGTCTGGGCCCCGAGTCACATTCATAATAGCGTGCGCCGCGAAAAACGTGCGCGCTTCTGGAGGTTCCTCCCTCATGAACATCGTATTCGTCGCTTCCGAAGGCGTTCCATTTTCCAAGACTGGCGGGCTGGCAGACGTTGTTGGCGCCCTGCCGCGCGCCCTGGCCTCCCTGGGACACCAGGTCAGCGTCTACCTGCCGCGCTATCGCCAGACCAAGCTCACCGAGCCGGCGACGGTGGTTCGCAGCGTCACCGTCCCCTTCGATGACCAGCACCGGTTTGCTTCGGTCGTGAGCGGGGGCAGCCAGGGCGGGGTGCGCTTCTATTTCGTCGAATATCCCCCGTACTTCGACCGTGACGCCCTCTACGGAACGCCGGCGGGGGACTATCCCGACAACGCCGAGCGCTTTGCTTTGTTCTCCCGTACCGTGCTGGAGGCTTCGAAGATCCTGGGGGTCCCGGACATTTTTCACTGTCACGACTGGCAGTCGGCTCTGGTGCCGGTTCTGCTTCGCACCATTTACGCGGAAGATCCCGCCTTCCATGACGCAGGCACGGTCTTCACCATCCACAATATTGGCTACCAGGGATTGTTCACGCCCGATACTCTCCCGCTGCTCATGCTGCCGTGGGATCTGTTCACCATGTCGAAAATGGAGTTCTTCGGCCAGGTGAACTTCCTCAAAGGTGCGTTGAGGTACTCTGATTTCATCACCACGGTCAGCCGCAAATACAGCCAGGAGATTCAGACGGCCGAATACGGTTTCGGCCTGGAAGGCGTGCTCCGCGACCGTGCCTCGACCGTGACCGGAATTCTCAATGGAGTGGATTACGACGAGTGGAGTCCGCAATCCGACAAGTTCACCGCAGGGAAGTATTCGCCGCAGGATCTCTCGAACAAGGCGAAATGCAAACAAGATTTGCTGGCGGCGTTCGGAGTCAAGGATGCGGACCCGAAACTCCCGGTGATCGGAATAGTCTCGCGTTTCGCCGCCCAGAAAGGCTTCGATCTGATCGCGCAGGTGGCGGACCGCCTGGCGCGCGAAGAAATGATCGTGGTGGCTCTCGGCGCCGGCGACAAGACTTATGAAGAGATGTTCCTTCGCCTCAACAAACAGTTCCCCAATAAGATTGCCGTGAAGGTGGCCTACGATAACGCGATCGCCCACAAGATCGAAGCTGGCGCCGACATGTTCCTGATGCCGTCGCGCTACGAGCCTTGCGGCCTGAACCAGATTTACAGCCTGAAATACGGCACTGTGCCCATCGTCCGCGCCACTGGCGGCCTGGATGACACCATTGAACCCTGGAACGCCCGCACCGGAAAGGGAACTGGCTTCAAGTTCACCGAATACAACGGCGAAGCGCTCCTGCTCACCATCAAGCAGGCACTGACGGCCTACCGCGACCAGACATCCTGGCAGGCGCTCATGCGCAACGGCATGAACAAGGATTTCTCGTGGAACGCCTCCGCCCGCGAGTACGGCAAAATCTACGAGCGCGTACGCCAGTTGCACAGAGCGCCATCCGCGCCAGCACCAGAAAAGGTGTTGGTGTAGGCCGCCCCGATACTCACACGGAGGCAGTTGACCTTGGATCGCGCTCCAGGCAGGCCCTCGGCTGTCCTTAGAAGAGCAGCGAGTCGCTCTTGGCGGCCTTGCTTCGCGTACTTTGCGGCTCTTCTTTGCGGCCTTCGCGGTTAAGGGCTCGTTCTGGCAGCGACCGGAGTCCTCCATTCAAAGGGCATCTGTCGGCTGCTACAATCCGCTGAAGATGTCCGCAGCCGCTCCCATGCTCGCCTTCACCCGCACCATCTTCCACGTCGACATGGACGCCTTCTTCGTGTCCGTGGAAGAACTCTTCGATCCCTCGCTGAAAGGCAAGGCAGTCGTAGTCGGCGGACAGCGCGACGAGCGCGGAGTGGTCTCCGCGGCTTCGTACGCAGCGCGAAAATTCGGCGTGCATTCCGCCATGCCGCTGCGCACGGCGGCCAAGATGTGTCCCCACGCGATCTTCGTCAACGGCCATCCCGACCGCTACCGCGAGTGTTCGGAGAAGGTCCACCGAGTCCTCGGCACGTTTTCACCCCAAGTGGAAATGGCCTCCATCGACGAAGCCTACCTCGACATGACCGGCACCGAACGTCTGCACGGTCCCCCGCTCAAGGCCGCGCACATTTTGCACCAGCGCATGAAAGCCGACACCGGCCTGAACTGCTCGGTGGGAATCGGTACGTCCCGTCTGATCGCGAAGGTTTCCTCGGCGCAGGCTAAGCCCAACGGCGTGCTCTGGATCGTTCCCGGCGAGGAGTCCAAGTTCCTCGCCCCGCTCGACGTCCGCGAAATCCCCGGCGTCGGCAAAGTCATGGAGACCCACCTGCACGCGCTCGGCATCAAGAAAGTCGGAGACTTGGCGCGCCTCGACGAATCCGAACTCGGCGATCGCTTCGGAAAATGGGGCCTCGCTCTGGCCGGCAAGGCCCGCGGTGAAGACGCCGGTGGCTGGTTCGATACGGAAGTCGGAGCCGACGTCGGGGCCAAGTCCATCAGCCACGAGCACACCTACAACGAAGACACAGCCGACGTCAGCCAGCTCGAAGCCACGCTGATGCGCCTTTCTGAGATGGTAGGCCGGCGCCTACGCGAATCGCAGTTTCACGCGCGTACCATTCAACTCAAACTGCGCTACAAGGATTTCACCACTTTGACCCGGGCTCATACGCTCCCGGCCCCGACCCAGCTCGACACCGAGATTTTCGAGCAAGTCCGCGCGCTCTTCCGCAAGAATTGGAAGAAAGGCGTACCGATTCGCCTTCTGGGCGTGCAGGCATCCTCGTTCACGTCCCAACCCGATCAGATCAACCTGCTTGAGGGCAACCGCCAACAGCGCTGGAAAGATGCGATGGCCGCCGCCGACCGCTTGCGCGACAAGTTCGGCGAGTCCACCGTGGGCCTGGCTGCGGGCATGCGGGGAAACTTCCGTGAGCGGATCCACGAGAATCCAGCCAGTCTGCCCGGCAAGAAAAAGCAGTAGCGGATCAGTTCGATGCTGCAGGAGAAAACCATGAACCACAAAGGACACGAAATATCACGAAGGACTTCATTTGTACGCATTTCCTTCGTGTGACTTCGTGTCCTTCGTGGTAAAGATCTTCGAATTACGCCACTAGCGAACAAGCTGCGCAGTTGACCCCGATCCTCGCCGCGCACTAAGATTCCCGTTCGCCTAAAAGTCTTCAGGAGCCCACATGCGCAAACTCCTCCCTATGCTGTTGTTCGCCCTCGTCTCGACATTCCCGCAAACAACCGCGGCCCAGTCCGATCCTCCGCTCCTGCTGCGTTTCCCCACCGTCAGCAAGACGCAAATCGTCTTCAACTACGCGAATGACCTCTGGATCGTCAGCCGCGATGGCGGCGATGCTCGCCGCCTGACATCCGGAGTCGGCATTGAGGCTCTTCCGTATTTCTCACCCGACGGCTCGATGATCGCTTTCACCGGCGAGTACGAGGGCAATCGCGATGTCTATGTCGTCCCCGCCACGGGCGGCGTGCCGCGCCGTCTGACCTACCACCCCGCCGAAGAGTCCGTGGCGGGCTGGACTCCCGACGGCAAGAAAATCCTGTTCAACTCCTGGGGCAACAGCTTCATGCACTTCGAGGATCAGCTCTACACGGTTCCCGTCGAAGGCGGACTTCCCACACAAGTGCCTCTCCCCATTGCCGAGGACGCTTCTTACTCGCCCGACGGAACGCACATAGCCTACGTCCCCCACCCCAAGTGGCAGCAAGCCTGGAAGCGCTACCACGGCGGCCAGACCACGCCTATCTGGATCGCCGATCTCAAAGACTCCACCGTGATAAAGACTCCGCGCGAAAATTCCAACGATCACCATCCCATGTGGGTCGGCGACACGATTTACTTTCTTTCTGACCGCAACGGCCCCGTCAGCCTCTTCGCCTACGACACCAAGACCAAGCAGGTCTCGGAGGCTCTCCACAGCGAGGGACTCGACTTCAAGACCGCCTCCGCGGGCCCCGACGCCATCGTGATCGAGCAGTTCGGCGCCATCAAGCTCTACGATCTGAACACTCATCAGGCCAAGAACGTCACCATCCACGTAATCGGCGATATCGACGCTGTGCGGCCGCACTTCGCCAAGGTCGAACCCAAGCGCATCCAGAGTTTCAACATCTCGCCCACCGGCGCGCGCGCCGTCTTCGAAGCCTGGGGAGAGATTTTCACCGTTCCAACCGACAAAGGCGATATTCGCGATATCACACGCAGTCCCGCCGTAGCTGACCGCGATCCCGCATGGTCGCCCGACGGCAAGTCCATCGCTTATTTCTCCGATGAGTCCGGAGAATACGAACTGGCCATCCGCGATCAGAACGGCCTGGGGCCGGTTCGCCACATCAATCTCGGCAATCCGCCCTCTTTTTTCTACACGCCTACGTGGTCTCCAGACAGCAAGAGGATTGCGTACAGCGACAAGCGCCTGCAGTTGTGGTATCTCAATCTCGACAACCCGTCGCCTAAACTTGTCGACACTGACTATTTCGGC
>JADGNP010000627.1 GCA_017883425.1 Candidatus Sulfotelmatobacter sp.
TAGATAGTCAATTTCCCTGAGGGAACGCGGCGCCTGTCGCTCGTGTTCGGCTCGCCGGCGCTCGGCGCGTCGCATCAATACCCGTCCCCACCGATCGGGGGCGGAGTCGCCGATGGCGCCGAAAAGCGGCCTGCCGGACGGTGCGTGGAAGGGCCCCGGTCCTAGCTTGAGGGCCGGCTCAAGGGAGAAGCGCTCGGGGTGGGCGAGCCAACTCTTGTCGTATTCAAAGGTGGCGCTCTCCCTGTCCCTGCGCATGCGCGCCCACAGCCGCCCCACCAAGTGGGGCGTGCCTTGCAGGTCCACGTATACGAGAACTTCCTTCTCCATCACTCCTCACCCGTGACTATCGGCCTGCCGGGTTTCTGCCGGCGGGAGAGCCGAATTCGTACCGGCAAGTGCTCCTCTTCCAACTCGCGTCCGACCGCATCGTGCCTGGGGTCCGCCACGTCGGCGAGCCGATCGACCATTCCCAGGGCGAACAGAATGATGGCGTAGGTACCGAGCGAAACGCCGGGTTCCCCTTTCTCCGCCTTGTTCAGGGTCGTCCGGCTGATGGAGGCTCGCTCCGCCAGGATCGCGACGGGAATACGCCGTCGCCGCCGCGCATCACGAATGTCATGCCCAAGCTTTCGAAGGGCACGCGCAACAGGTACCGGAATCGCTTTGGAAGCTCCATGCTGGCGCATATCTAACGTACACTATAACAGACATTAACTTAATTAGCGGATAGATTACGAAACGTAACACGACCTCTATGCCGCGGTGCGAAACGCTGACCAGCGCGTTTTCCCCGGGGGATCCGTCGCGTACACTATCGCGGCCGGCGGCGTCCGAGCCCGGTTCTCTGTAGCGCAATGCAGCCATGAGCTCGAGCGTCGCCGAGGCGGCGGAGAGCCATCACTGTAGCGGGCCGAGGAGCGCACATGCCGGGCGTCAGCGACGGCGGCGCCAGCACCTTCAATACGCACACGCACGATAGGCGCATCTCTGCCTGACACTGGCCGACTTATCGGGACCTATCTGGCTAACGCGCTCATCCCTTTGTACGAGTCGCCGACGATCCGAGCAGAGGCGGCCTAACGCTTCCCAGTCTTCTGAGTTGATCCGTCAAGCATTTTTTTCAGAAAGTTTTTGGAAACCGGCAACCGCTTTCCACCCGACAGTCGTGGCTGATGACAGCGCGCCGCCGAGCAGGGAACCCCGCCTGCGTAAGGAATTCTGGTAGACCTGCTCGTCGTAGGGTTTGCCGTCCTTCCAGCATCGAAAGATAATGCGGATCCACTTGTACGCCAGCGACCGGACTGCCGCATGATGCGACTTCTTTTCGTCCTTCGTGAGGTGCTCATAGTAAGCCTTGGCCCACTCCGATTTGCCGATCGAGTGACCGGCAAACTCGTGAAACGTCTGACGTAGAAACTTCGGGCAGGTAAACCGGAAATGAACCCATTCGGTTTTACCGCTGGCCTCTTTCACTGGGGCGATGCCGCTGTAGCACTGCATCTGGTAAGCGCTCTCGTAGCGTTCGCGGCGCGTGCCGAAAGCTACGATCAAGCGCGGGATCAGGACGGCTCCGGCGCCAGGCAGAGAATCAAACAACGCGCTGTCGGGGTGCGCCCGCACCAGCTCGGCGATGCGCTCATCGAAGGCGGCGATATTGCCGCGCAAGGTCTCCAACAGCTTCACCAATCCGTGGGTCATCATCATCCCCGCTTCCAGCACAGCCTGATCCTGGGTAGCGGGTGTGGCTTGGGCAATGCCGTCGACGCGCTGTTGAATGAGTTCCTCGGAACGGCAATTGTGCTCGTGAAAGAACCTGCGCAGCGTGCCCGGATGCGCCCGCTGGAGCTGTTCCAAGCTGGGCCAGCGTTCCAGCAGAGCCCCCACCAAGGGGCTGTCCACCTCGTCGAACCAGCGCAGCACCTGCGGAAAATACAGCTTCAAACAATCGGTCAGGCGATTGCTCTGCCGCGTCTTCTCATCGACCATTTGCCGGCGTTCCTCTACCAGGAAATGCAACAGCCGGGTTTCCACCGTATCCGGCTGCAAGGCGCGCAGACGTTCGCGGTGACGCATCAACAGATCCAGCAGGGACGCCGTATCGCTGGGATCGGCCTTGGCCCCGGAAGTACAAAAAGTTTTCCGGTAACGCGCCGCCGTGGTGGGGTGGACCGGGAACAGCACCAGATGCGGATACTTGGTGAGCATGTAGACCAAGGCGCCGCGGGACTGCTCTAAACACACAGCGATGGGCCGGCCGCCAAAACGCTGCTGCAAGGCCGCCGCCCAAACCTCTACCGCTTCCGGGGTGTTTTCCAATTCCCCTTGCTCATGCCGTTGGGAGCCGGCTGGGACCAGCCGCCAGAAATTCTTCTGGTCGGCCCAGTCGATGGCCGCGAACGCGGCCCATTCCGGCTCCAGGTTTACCGATGGCAACGAATCCGACATGGTGTCAAATTCCTCCTATGGCAACGGGCTGACTTGGCTCCTACGAAAGCCTTATAGCGAGTCTAGGAGCAGACAACTTCTGAGTATTCGTCATCGGAACCAAGCGCATCCCGCTGCTCGAAGCACTGGGAAAAAACATCGAGTGTTAAGGCCGTTGATTCGTAGCAGCGGGATGCCCGCTCCAAACAAAAGTTCTAGCAAATGTTTGGAGCGGTGAAAAGCCCCTGGGATACACCCCCTTCCGGGTGGCCTCCCAAAACCTCTTCTCTCCTTATCAATATTTCGTTCCTGGATCCACTATAAGATGGCCGTTTCGAGCCAATCGAGCGCGGACCAGCACGTCATGCGCCGGTAGAAACCGAGCGACTTTACGTTTCAGCGCGGGGTCTCGGCCAGAATTGTGAGGACTCCTTGCAAGCATTCTGCAAGTTCCTCATTCACGCTTCGAATCTCGTTTAGGAGTCCGCGAAGCACAACCTGGAAAGCCCGCCAGAGTTCGGCGGTGTCCAGTTCCCGGACAAGGGAACCTTCGAATTGCGCGGCCACTCCGGCTGGCAGCAGGTCCATGCCACGGCCATGGACAGCAGGAAGGCCGTGGCGAATGCAGGCCAGCGCAAGCGCATTGTCGCGGATACCGCTAATCATGTATCTGAGCCGCCCCTCCACCCAGAGGTAAGCGCAGTGGCAAG
>JADGNP010000628.1 GCA_017883425.1 Candidatus Sulfotelmatobacter sp.
GTCGCATTCTTGCGATCGGCGAGCCCTCGGCCCTTGGTCCGCCCTTCTTCGACCTCCTCGGCTGCCTGCCAAAAGAAAAGATAGGGCGAAATCGTGGTCCCCAGAATTGCCACCAGCACCGCCAGAAACCCGCGTGACCACTCCAGGTGGGGCACGAACGTCATCGCCAGCGCGTGCCTCCAATCGACGTGAGCGTAAAACGATGCGAACACATAAGCGAACAAGACGAGCGTCATCCACTTGAAAATCTGCGCCATCAGCTTGTAAGAAGTCCAAATCAACAGCCCGATAATGAAGCACGCATAGACTGGAATCCAGATGAGTGCTCGAACCCCGGTGATCAGCTGCGTTGCCTCGGCCATGCCGCCGAGATCAGCACCGATATTAATGACATTCGCAACGACGAGAATCGAGCAGGCTCCCCAGAGCACCCAGCGTGGATAGTAAATTCGCACTGCGGCTGCCAGCCCTCGCCCCGTAACCATGCCCAGCCGCGCGCACATGAGTTGGACCGCAGCCATCAGTGGAAACGTGAGCAGCGCGATCCACAGCGTGGCATATCCGTAGGCTGCTCCAGCAACGGAATAGGTTGAGATTCCCGACGGATCATCGTCGGCCGCCCCGGTGATCAATCCGGGCCCTAAGATCGCGAAGGATCTCTTCAGAAGCCCAGACTCCTTGCCCCTTTCGACATTCTGGGTAGACAGATGTTTTTTCGCCGTCATATCCGTCGGAAGCGATGCTCGGCATCAAGGGTTCGTGAGACACCGCGGCATTGAATTGTCCAATGGGAGAGTGATACTTGCAACTTTAATCTCCGCCGCGAGACTTTGCCCGAACGAACAACTCCTGAATCGCTTGACGGAGGGAGAGGGAGGAGAAAATCGCTTCCGCTTAGCTGCCCTTCCTAGTCGCGTCCGCAATACGGTCAGCGGGCGAACATCTTGTTCATATAACAGACCGCATTGCGGGCCAGAGAGTGCCTAGTGACGGCTCAGTTACAGGACACGCAAGAAAGCCACAAGGTCCTTCTTCTCCTGATCAGTCAGCTTTGTGCCCAGCACTAGGTTGAAGTACTCCACCGTGTCATCCAGCGTCAGCAATCTTCCATCGTGCAGATAAGGCGGTGTGTCCTTGATCCCGCGCAATGGAAACGTCTTGATGGGGCCGTCGTGAGCCATCATCATGCCATTCACCATTTGCTGCTTGTAGAAACGTTCCGCATGCAAATCGTGCATGGTGTTATCCGTATAGTAGGGCACCGAATGGCAGGTTGCGCATTGTCCCTTACCGAAGAATACCTCCTGCCCATGCAGTTCGGCAGGCGTGGCCTTGGTGGGATCCAGTTTGCCATCCCAACCTAGCTTCGGCGCTGGGGGAAAGTCGAGCAGTTCCTGGAACTCGGCCATGAAGTGCACCTGGCTCCCTCGCTCCAGCACGTTCACGCCCTTCTTGGTCGCAATTACCGGATCGCCGTCGAAGTATGCCGCTCTCTGCTCAAACTCCGTGAAGTCTTCCACCGTTTTGAGAGCCCGTTGTGAGCCGAACAAGCGTTGAATATTTACACCGCGCAGGGCCGGGGTCTCAATGCGATGACGAAACTCCTGAGGCCGGATATCGCCCACCAGATGGAATGCGCCATTTGTCCCGCCATTTGCGTGACAATCCAGACAGGCTACGCCGCGGCTCGCCTTCTCCGAACGCCGGTCCGTTGTCTGGTTGAACTGCTGTTGTGGAAACGGCGTTAGCAAGAGGCGCAGGCCCTCAATCTGCTTGGGATTCAAAATGCCGCTGAACATCTCATAGTAATTGGCGATGGTCACCAACTGCCCCTTGGAAACATCTCCGAGGTCTGGCCGCGTCGTCAGGTAGATCGCCGGCGGAAATTCCGCCAGAAACCGCTCCGGAATATCGAAGTCCAGATCGAACCGCGTCAGGTCGCGGCTCTCCTGCTTTAATAGCTCCTGAATCTCAAAGTTCGGAAAGACCATGCCGCCCTCAGGATGGTTCGCGTGCGGCAGGGGTAGAAATCCCTTGGGGAAAGTGCCCTTTTCGCGAATCTGCTCGGCAGAGTCGCTAGCAAGCTCGTTCCAGGTTACGCCTGGAGGCAACGTCACCCTCACGCCTTCCTGTACAGGTTTGGTGCGGTCCATCACCACATTCTTCGCGGGACGGTCGCTCAGATCGTAACGCTCATCAAGCAGGTCCATTTGCCGTTTCATGACCCCGGCCTTCGCGGCGGCCATGCGGTCATGTATCGTCGCAAAGTTCTCCGTATCTACCACGGGCATGTAACTGTTCTTCACCTGTTTTTGGTCCGCCTGTCCAGCGGCAGAAACCACCCGCGTGGCCAGCAGACATGCCCCAACAAGGCCGGCGCTCACTACGCCAACAACCGTCACCCTTACCCGCCCATTGAAAGCGCTCACTGTGTGCCCCCTTTCGGAAATCGTATGTTCCTTACTTTTGGAATAGGGATGGAACTCGTTGTAAGTCTCCGGTGCGTATCTATCCGTCATCATCCGCTTTGTCCCACTTTGCCATCGCCGCATCCCGGAGTGCACGCACGGGAGTCATAAAATTCCTTGAGGCCTGCCAAGTAGGCGTTGCTGAGCGCACTACCATCGATTTCGTCAAGTGAAGGCCAAAAGGAGATCAGAAGCTCATCCGGCCGCTGTCCTTTAGAATCCATTCCATCGCTTCCCAGCGCAATGGTACACCTGGCTTCCATTAGCCGAAACCGCATGTCTGTGACTTTTTCTCTCGTGGTGGGCTTCGGATACTGGTTGACTCCTAACCCGATAAAATACATTATCGGGTTTAAACAAGTCGGGGCAGGTGGTGTCGGCCGGAATTTCCGTTTTAGCTCCCAACAGCCCCACACTATATACCCCATGAGGGAGTCGAGAGCACTATTTTTTCTTTGGCTGTGCCCAGGGCTCGGCACCAGGATCCTGTCTGCCCCAACGCGAGTCCCCAAACTGCTGACCACGGCCTTCCCATCAGCTTTTGTCAGACACCCCTCCTCACCTCTTGCGCACTGGCGAAGCACAGCAACGTCAGGCCATTCTGAGGCCCGATTCACTTTAGTTGGGTGACTTCCGATTTGCTGAGTTCGAACTTC
>JADGNP010000629.1 GCA_017883425.1 Candidatus Sulfotelmatobacter sp.
CTTGGTGCCAAGTCATTGATATTGCGGGGGTAGGATGTTTTGATGAGTCACAGCGGTTCAATCGTCTCGCCTACGTTAACGTTGAGGCACTCTGGGACCCGGTGTGCTCCGACCCCCGGTTCGGCGAATTGCTTCGACGCGTCGGCATCCCACTGTAAGCTCGGTTGATGCGAAACTATGAAGGGACTATTTCCTCTGGGCCTCGCTCGGGATGAATCACTTTATCGGTCAAATCATCGCGTCACGGCCGAACTTCACGCATTGTTGCAAGAAGCCGTTAGATCTCGTACTTTCAGTGAGTTCGGAGGTCAGACGGAATACTTGCGCACCACAAGATTTCCACCACCGACCCACCTTTAAGTTTTCCAGCTACTTTGTCTCCTGCACAAATGCCAAATTCATCGGCTTAGTCGGAATCGACTTGAACGCTTTGCCCGCTAGGAGTTGCTGCTGGTCATCAACGCTTTTCTCCCACGAGGCAAAGCTCACACTCAGCGAAGCCATCGCTGTTCGAATAGTTTGAGTAATGGAGATTACGTCCTGCACGCTTGAGATCGCCCCGATTGGGTTGAAACCCGACATCGCAATATCGGCGCCGGCTGACGCAATCTTATATCCCATGATGAACTTCTCACCCCCGCTCATGCCTTCGGTCCCCAGCTTGGAATCCTCCAACCCCGGATAACGTACAAACAGCCGAGTGTAGTTGTTGGCAAACCTGCGCGCCTGGGGGCCCTCAACGGGTGTGTAGGAAGGCAGGTAGATCGGCGACAGATAGATCTCCTGCTGGGCAAGTTTCAGCTTAATCAGCCCTCTTTCGGTCCCGGCCTTCTTAATGTCGCTCAAGGCCACGTCAAGAGAATCGAATTGCTGTTGCCGTTTGGCAAAAGGCCCCACCACCATGTCTCCCAGGCCGTCTTCGCCCGCCGGCTTGCTGGGTTCCACCGCATTCCCTTTCTTGTCATACGAGGAGAGGAAGATCAATCGCACCCGGTCTCGACTTAACTCGCACTTCACCGCCTGATCCTGCTTGTGGCCGCGCATTTCGGCATAAAATGCAACGGGCAGACCTTGGCTTGCGACTACATCAAAACTCCTGATTGCGGAACGGCCGTCATTTGCCTGCAAGAAAACCAGCCCCATGAGCTCGTTGGCCTCCGCGCCGAGGGGAAAGAGAGCAAGCGCGATCTGAAGATGGTCGCTCGCTCGCCCCAGCTGTTGTTGCGCATAAGCGAAGGGAATGGCAAAACCACCAACGCTGGCCTGTGCCCTCTTTTGGTCCTCTTTCTTTTTCACGCGGGCCCGCTTTGCACGCAAGGCGCTGCGGTTGGCGTCCTGATTGAAAGTCAAGTTCATCGCCCGATTAAACAAATCGGCAATGATGTCCTCAGCTTCGCCTACCTCTTCGTCGTACTTGGACCGTTTCGCCTCCAAAGTGCTGAGGTGCAGGTTGGCCTCGTCCTTAGCGCTCTGATCGGAGGCCAGCTCCAGGTAGCGAGTAAAATTCTCACGGGCTCGTTTGGTGTCTCCCATAGCTTCATAGAGCAGCGCCAGGTCCCATTTGGTCAGGGCGAATTCAGGAGCGAGGTCGCTCGCCTTGTTGAAGGCTGTCAGCGCGCGATCATATTTGCGCTCCGCGAGGTCGCCATACGCCGACGCATAGAGCCGGCGAATTTCTATCCCGTTCTGGCCTGGCAAAGTAAGGAGCGCGTTCAGGTCAGCGATACGGGCGCGGGATTCCTTGCCATCGAGCGCTGTCGGGGCGGTTTCCAGATATCTCTCCAGCAGCCGGACAGCCTCTGCGGTTCGTCCGTTGCTCTCCGCACAATTGGCGAGATTGAAGGTCGCGGACGGGCTGCTCGCAAGAGTGCTCTTGAGCTCGGCCAGCGCCTGGCACAGACTTGATCTGTGATTCGCATTGGGATCGCTATGGCTGGCTGGGCGATTCGTCTTCACCGGCGCCGAAGCCGCCGTTTGTCCGGATGGAGTATCAGAGGAAGCAGTGGCGCCTTCGGAGAGCGACTGCTCAAATCCACCTTGATCTTCCAAGGATGCTTCCAGGCCGATGCTATCGACGAGCTGATTGGCTCGAATGATAAGACCCTGGTCGCCGTCATTCACGGATGGCCCGTTCTCTCCGGTGGTAAAGAACGTTAGAAGCTGGGAGACTTGTTGCTTTTGCTTGGGCTCCTCCGTACCGGCTTTGGCTTTCACCAAGTATTCGAGGGCCTTGTTGCGATCACCAAGCTGGTAATGGCAAAGCGCGAGATCGTAGGCGAGCACCGGTTGGAAAGCCTGCAACTTCATGCCTTCGTCCAGGACCGCGGCGGCTTCCTTGAACTTGCCCGAGTCATAGAGCTTGCGCGACTGGTTCAACGCGTCCTTCACCCGCCGGTGAATTTCTTCATCAAGGTGTTTGATGGCCTCCGTGACCTCTTTCACTTCGATAAGCGCCTGCGACTCGGCATACTTAGTGCGTGCCTCTGCCAGCTGTCCGGCTTGCTGAAGCCTTTCGGCTTCCGCAGTCATCGTCTTGACTCCGGCTTCCAGTTCCTTTTTCTGGGTCTTTTCTAGATTGTCGGCTGCCAGTCCGGAACACAGGAGAAGGACCAGAAGTATCGTCTTTGTGGGCATAAGCTCCTTTCAAGAAGCTTTGCGCTTGCGCGTCTTGTGAGTCGCAGAAGTACTCGCAGCCTCAAGAAAAACCGGCGGGCTGGACCGGGGTGGAATCCGGCTGCTTCCCGCATCAACAGTGGCTTTGTCCTGCTGGTAGGGATCGGGACGATGACGCGTTGAAAACCGATACTGGGCCGATGGGATCGAGGGAAATCTCAGCATCTGTGCCCGATCGCCCCACGCTGTGAGCACAGTATCAGATGACAGCGATTGTCCCTAACGAAAACTCTGTGCAGCTGATGGCGGCTTCATTGCTGGCGAAAAACCGCCTTTATGCTCACATCCCTTTGCGTCAGCGCAGTGACAACCCCTGTTAAGTCGCGTAACCGAACAACTGCCCGTCATACTCGCCAAACGGGCACGAAATCTTACCTGATGGCCCTAGCGCTACGCGGTCCGCTAAGCGATTGATTCTGCGGATGCATGAAGTTTTGACGAGGCACAACC
>JADGNP010000148.1 GCA_017883425.1 Candidatus Sulfotelmatobacter sp.
TCTTGTTTCCGGTGGCGGACGCGACGCGCTCGATCAGCCGGCGCGTGGTGGCGACTCCGCCGAACCAGCGGTTGATGCGGCACAGATCGCGCAGCGAAGCTTCCACCTCGACAGGCGGGCAAGCGTCGGAATCGAGGATCTCCTGTGTGTTAACCCGCTGCATAAACGTAGCGCCGCCGTCTCGGCGGCTGTCGCGGGGACGCCTCGTCCCCGAATGCGAAGGCAAGATGCCTTCGCGCCAGCCGGCAAGATGCCGGCGCTACGCGGAGGCAGAACCTTACCCAGTGTAGAAGACCCGACGTCCACCATTGTCAAAACAATGTCAACTGCTTTAGACGAATTCCCCAGAAAAATGTAATGACGGCTCGCGCGTCAGACTTCGGCCAGTTCTTCTTCCAGCAATTGCTTGTTATACAGGTCGCAGTAGTAGCCGTTCAAGGCCAGCAGTTCGTCGTGGGTGCCGAGTTCGACGATGCGTCCGCCGTGGAGCACGGCGATGCGGTCGGCATTGCGCACGGTGGAGACGCGGTGCGAAATGAAGATGGTGGTGCGGCCGCGCATGACGTCGCGGAGGTGGTTGAGAATCTTGTCTTCGGTGTGGGTGTCGACGCTGGAGAGAGCGTCGTCGAGGATCAGAATCCTGGGGTTGCGGATCAGGGCGCGGGCAATTGCCGTGCGCTGCTTTTGGCCGCCGGAGAGCGTGATGCCGCGTTCTCCCACCATCGTGTCGTAGCCTTCGGGAAAACCCTCGATGTCGGCTGCGATGCTCGCAGCATCGGCGGCGTTGTGAATTTCCTGGTCGGTGGCGGAGTTCACTCCCAAGGCGATGTTCTCGCGGATGCGGTCGCTGAATAGGAAAGTTTCCTGGGGCACGAATCCGATATTTCTGCGTAGCGACGCGACCGAGTATTCGCGAATCAGCCTTCCATCGATCAGAACCATGCCTGGCTCCGCGTCGTAGATGCGAGGGATCAGGCTCACCAGTGTCGTTTTTCCCGCGCCCGTTGGGCCGACAATCGCCAGGCTGCTGCCTGCGGGCACGCGCAGGTTCAGGTCGTGCAGGACCGGCTTGCCTTCGTAGCTGAAGTTGAGTCCGCGGAACTCGATCTCGCCTTCGATCTCGCGGTCTTGCGCGCCCGGAGCATCTTTGATTTCGGGCTGCTCCTGCATGATTTCGTTGATGCGGGTGAGCGACGCGGTGCCGCGCTGGAAGATGTTGATGACCCATCCCAGCGCGATGATCGGCCAGGTGAGTTGCAACATGTAGGTGCTGAACGAGACGAATTGTCCCACGCTCATGGAGCCGGAGAGAGACAGTGTGGTGGTGATCGCAGGATGCGAAGTTCCGAGATTCGAAACCAGCCTTACAGTTGAGAGTCCGTGGATGACTTCGCGTCCGCCAAGCCACAACACGAGCACCACGGCGCAACCCAGCATGAGTTCGAGAGTGGGCCAGAGCATGCCCATGAGGCGGACCAGGCGCAGGCTGCGGCGGATGTATTCCTGATTTTCGGTTTCGAAGGCGCGAATCTCGGCGTCTTCCTGCACGTAGGCGCGGATCAGGCGCGCTCCCGAAAAGTTCTCCTGCGCGCGCGCGGAGATGTCGGAGAACATAGCCTGGATTCTCTCGAAGCGATCGTGAATCTGCCGTCCGAAATACTGGATCACGATGCTGACCGCAGGCAGCGGCAGGAACGTGTAGAGCGTGAGCCAGGGACTGATGGAGATCATGAAGGCCAGCGCGCCCGCGGTGTAGACGACGGTGTTGGCCGAATACATGATCGCGGGGCCGAGCAGCATGCGGACCGCGTTCAGGTCGTTGGTGGCGCGCGCCATAATGTCGCCAGTGCGGTGGCGCTGATAGTAGGAGTAGGAAAGGCCTTCCAGACGGGCGAACAGATCGTTGCGCAGGTCGAACTCGATTTCGCGGGAAACGCCGATCACGATCCAGCGCGTGAGGAACTGGAAGATTCCCTTGCTGACGGCGATGGCGAGTAACACTCCGGCGTAGAGCAACAGCTTGTGGGGGGTTACGCCTTCATGTAGATCGTCGGCGGCCTTGCCGAGCACCAGCGGAAACAAGATCCAGATGCCGTTGGTGAGGAAAACGCAGAGCGTGCCCGCGACGTAACCCCAGCGGTAGCGTTTCAGATACGGCAGCAGCGGGCGCAAACTCTTGGGCAGCATGCAGACTCAGTAGATGAAATTCTAGCAGGCGAGGTGCAGGTTTTCGGACTTCCGAGTAGCCGCGCTCCGCGCGGCGGACAGCCGGGGGCGGCTGTCCCCACATAACCCTGGCTGTCCCCACATAACCCTGAAGGTGTGGAAATCCGCCGAAGAAATAGTTGGGACGGGGCATTCAACTGGCTTTTCGACTCCCGTTTCATTTTGGGAAACGCGCGGGTTTGGGGGTATACCCCCCTCCCCCCACCCCTCTGAAAGGCTTGACTGGAGCGGGGTCTGCAAAAATGCTTTGCAAAATCTTGAGCCACTAGGACTTAGAGGTCAAAATCTTGACAACAAAGGACTTGCAGCCTTTTTCTTGGTCGCTGAGTGTACGCCTCCGCCTTGACGATGATCTGCTTCTTAAGTTTGGAGGTCAAGGTCAGATGTCACAGGGCTTCGCTGTGGAAGAAAGTCAAAATCCCCACCCTAACGTCGCAAAAGGCGCGACGTTAGGGTGGGGCACCCGGCGACAATGAACTCTCGGTAAGGATTCCAGGCCGAGAGTTCTGCCCCCTCAAACCTATTGTGCGGGAGGAGCGGGCGGAGCTTCCTGCATGTGTTTTTGCATGCGGGTTTCGTGGTTGGCTTCCATCTCCTTCATCTTCGATTGCTGGTCTGGGGTTAGCAACTGGTACATCTGGTTGTGAACGCGCGTCTGCGCCACCGTCAGTTCGACCTGAACCTGAGCCTTCTGCGTGGCCAGGGCCCGCACTTTGGCTTCATCGTAGGGACCCTGCACATACTGGCGAAGCTGCTGATCGATCTGGCGTTGCTGCTGGAACAGCGGCTTCATGGCCGGATGCTCTTTTTGCATGATGGTCTTCATCTGCGCTTTCTGCTCATCGGTCAGATTCAGAGCTTTGCCAAAAAATCCCATCCTGTGGCCTTCCATGCCGAATCCGTGGCCGTGATCGTGCATGGGCGGGGGAGGGGGAACGTCCGTAGTGGTCTGCGACTTGGCGATGGTGCTGCCCAGCAAGACTGCCATAGCGGCTATCAATAAACGAAAACGAAGCGATTTCATGTGTGACTCCTGGAATTCTCCGGGGTGTCCCGGGACTGTGCGTACATTGATAGGAACACGGACCGCGGGGAAAAGGCGTTAAAAGACGGTCAACCGGAGTAAAGTTTTGTCAAAGGGGTCGAATCGGGCAACGGGGTGGGCGCGCGAGGGGTGTCCGGCAGGGTATTTTGCAGGCTCGGAAAGTGGCATTGCCCGACGCAACCCGCGGGCGAGACGCCCACGGGACAGCCGGCAAGATGCCGGCGCTACAGAGGGTCGGACGCACCGCTCGGGACAGCCGGCAGGATGCCGGCGCTACTTGCCTGCGGTCGCGAACTGCGTGGTTTGACAATTCTTTACTACGGGGCATTCTCTGCGGGTGCACAATGTTGGCAGCGATGGAACGGATTCTGGTGATTGACGATGATGTGGAACTCTGCCACCTGGTGGGGGAATATCTGCGCGCGGAGGGGTTCACTATTGAATGCGTGCACGATGGCGAGAGCGGGCTGAAGAAAGCGATGGCGGGCGAGTATCTGTTGGCGGTGCTGGATGTGATGTTGCCGGGCATCAACGGATTTGAGGTGCTGCGCAGGATCCGCGCGACTTCGCGGTTGCCGGTACTGTTGCTGACGGCGCGGGGTGAGGATGTGGACCGGATCGTGGGGCTGGAGATCGGGGCCGACGATTATCTTCCGAAGCCATTCAATCCGCGGGAACTGGTGGCGCGGATTCGAGCAATTCTGCGGCGAACGCGGGCGGATGGTAGCGGGTCGGCATCGGCGCCGGATGTAGTCAGCGTGGGCGATGTGGAACTGGATCCGGCGACGCGGACGGTGCGTCTGGAAGGCAAGCCGGTGGATCTGACTTCGGTGGAATTCAATTTGCTGGAAGTGCTGTTGCGCGAAGCTGGGCGGGTGGTGCCGCGGGAACGGCTGGTGAACGCGGTGCTGAGCCGCAAGTTCTCGCCGTTTGACCGCAGCATCGACATGCATGTCAGCAAGGTGCGCAAGAAGTTGGGCGATACGGACAGCGACGAGCACATCAAGACGGTGCGTGGGGTAGGCTACATATTTGCGCGTCCGCGAGAGAAGGCGAAGGTGTAGAGCTGTGCCCAGGGAATTCATTGAATGGGTGTCGTTAGAGGGGCAAAAGCCTGAACCGCAAAGATCGCGAAGGGCGGCGCAAAGGACGCAAAGGTTGCGGAAGGATGCAATCTGCCGAGGTAGAGCATCACAGGGGCTGAAGCCCGCGTAGGAAGAAGAGCTTTATCGCAGCGCTGGAAGCGCTGCGCCACCCAAAAGCGAGTTGAAGAGTCCGGCGTAGTGAGTCGAAGAGTCCAGCGTAGCGGGTTGAAGAGTCCAGCATGAAAAGCCTGTTTTTGCGAATTTTCTTGTCGTTCTGGATGGCGCAGGCGTTGTTCGTCGTGCTCGCCATTCTGGTGACGCTGGCGCTGCGTCCGCGCACGTCGACTTGGGAAGGTCTGCGCACCACGGTCCTCAACGACGCGGTGAATGCTTACGAGGAAGGCAGCGAGTCGCAACTGCGGCAGTACATGGACAGCCTGGAGGCGTCGCAGCATGTCCGGGCGTATCTGTTTGACGAGCGGGGAAATGAAGTTTCGGGTCGTGGCGCGCCGGAATGGGCGATGCGGGTGGCAGCAGGCGGACCGCGCAGCCCGCGGGATGGATTCATTATCCCGGCCCCTCCGGTGCAGCGAGATTCGCGTGCCTCTTCTGATGGCAAGCACCGCTACACCCTTGTGTTGGGGTTGCCGCCTGGGCCCAGGGTATTTTTTGGTCCGCGCGGACTGCCGGTTCCAGGACTAATCATCGCGATCATCTCGTCCGGGCTGATGTGCTATTTGCTGTCCTGGTATATGACCAAGCCGATCGTGCGGCTGCGGGCGGCGACGCGACAGTTGGCGGCGGGCGATTTGACGGCGCGGAGCGGCGCTCCGGTCAGCAAGAGGCGGGACGAAGTCGCGGGCCTGATGCGCGACTTTGACGCCATGGCGGAACGGCTCGAGATGCTGGTAAAGGCGCAATCGCGGCTGCTGAATGACATTTCGCACGAACTGCGTTCGCCTCTGGCGCGATTGAATGTTGCTCTGGGCCTGGCGCGGCAGCGCGCGGGCGTGGAGAGCGCGGACATGCTGGATCGCATTGAACTGGAAGCCAGCCGGCTGAACGAGTTGATCGGCAGGATTTTGACTCTCGCCCGTCTGGAAGACGGAGAACAGGGCGTGCCGCAGACTCCGGTGCCGCTGGACGAGTTGGTGGCCAATGTCGCCGAAGATGCGGAGTTTGAAGCGCAGGAGCGGCACTGCCACGTGCATACGGTGATCCCCGAGGGCGACTGGGGAGTGCGGGGGAACGATTCGCTGCTGCACAGCGCGGTGGAGAACGTGGTGCGCAATGCCATTCGCTACACGCAGGAGGGGACGTCGGTCGAGATTGCGCTGGCGAGCGAAGAACGGGCGAGCGGTGCGGAGGCGGTACTCAGGGTGAGCGATTCGGGGCCGGGAGTTCCTGCGGATGCTCTGGGGAAATTGTTCGAGCCGTTCTATCGTCTGGATGATGCTCGGGGACGGCTCACGGGGGGAGTGGGCCTGGGCTTGGCCATCACGGAGCGAGCGGTGCGCTTCCACGGGGGGAAAGTGTCGGCCTTCAATCGTGCGGAGGGCGGGTTGATGGTGGAGATTCGGCTTCCGTTGATCGCGCGGGTGGCGGCGACTAAGGAACGGGCTGAGGCGGTGCAGTCGGGGCGGGAAGCTTGAGGGCGGCCCTCGGGCGGTGAGTCGATCCCGGCATGCGAGGGCAAGTTGCCCTCGCTACAGCCGGCAAGATGCCGGCGCTACTTTACACGCCTGACGAACGAGTTCGGAATCTTCGGGGAACCTCTCGTATACTTAGGACTGCTGGGAAAGCGGGGCAACTCCGTGGCGTTCCCAGGGTTCCAATAGCGGTTGTGGGAGTTTGCTCTTCCCGCGCTTTCCTGATACACAAATGGGTTGAGATTTTCCCGCGTTTTCCAGAGTGCAGGACCCGGCCGGCGCGGCGCTGGGGGTGTGTGCACTCTTAAACCTCACATAAATATGGAGATCAAGCAGAGAATGTCGAAACGATTTGGGTGGCTGCTCGGGGCGGTGGTGCTGGTTTCAATCGGAGTGCTGGTGGCTTGTGGGAGCAAATACAACTCCTCGTCCGATGGGTTAGTACTGGTGGGCAGTCAGGGATCGGGGCTGATCGAGACGTTCAGCTTTAATCTGGGAAACGGCCACGTCTCCGCGGTCAGCAACTCGCCTGGGGACACATCGAGTCAGACTTGCGTTCTGAACGGTATACCTTCGTCGCTTGTGGTGGATCCGAAGGGAACGTATGCCTATGCGATCATCAACGCCAATTCCTCGTGTTCAGGCAGCACAACCGGTATCTTAGCGCTCAAGGTGAACTCCGGCGGGACCACGACCGCCGTCGGTAGCCCAGTGCCGCTTAACCCGGGAACGGTAACGGTCCAAGGAACAACCGCGACGGAGGCCGTGGCCGTGGTTCCCAGCATGATGGTGATGGACCCGGCTGGGAAATTTCTATTTGTGGCAGACCGGGCAACCACGGACCGTCCGGACGATACAGGACTCCCCGTGCCGGGTGCGGTTTCGGTATTTGCCATCGGGAGTGGCGGAAGTGTGACGGAAGTAGCGGGCTCGCCTTTCTTCACGTCGAATCCGGCGACCACGCTTCCGCAAGCGGGGATCGACATCGTTGCTGTCGCGCCAACCCCGACGGTGTTTCCCGCGACCGGCGTGAATGGAGTGCAGAATTCCGTGTGTTCGGGGGCTGGCATCAACCCGCCGACATCGCAGTACCTCTACGCGGTCGATGGGATTGGGAATCAGGTGTTTGAATTTGTAGTGGATACAACGTCGGGCGTCTTGACGAATCCATCGAACCTCGGTTCCGTACCGTCTCTTGCTACGGATAAGGTACCGGCAGGCATCGCCGTGGACCCTTGCGACCGATTCGTTTACGTGAGCGACAGTCTAACGGACCGAGTCAGTGCCTATACGATCTGCACCGCGGTTTCGCCAACGTGTCCTTTAGCGGATGGCAGCCTGATACCAGTCGCCGGTTCGCCGTTTGCCCTGTCGGGAAGTCCGAACAGTCCCGGGCCGCTGGTCGTGGATCCGTATGGAAATTTCGTGTACGTTTTGGGTACCCTCTCCAACACGATCAATCCGCTGAGAATCAGTCCGGTTTCGGGGAGCCTGACGGCGTTGAGTCCGGCGACCGTGGCCACGGGTTCACGGCCCACAGCGATCGCGATTCGCGGGGATGATAACTGGCTATTCGTGACGAACTTCAATTCCGCCAGCGTGTCGCAATACGCGATTACGCCGGCCACCGGAGCGCTCACGGTCGGGCAGGCAATCCAAACAGACAATTATCCGTGGGGCGTGGCGGTGAAGTAGCGGGCGTCGGACGTCGGACGTCGGACCTCAGACGTCGGACCTCAGACCTCAGACCTCAGACCTCAGACCTTTTCGTTGCGGGTATCAATGTGCCGTACTCCGTTGGCGACGAGCACATTGTTCGGGAAAAGTAGGTTCGAAGACTGAAGTGTTGCGGGCCGAAGTCTGAGGTCCGAGGTCTGTTTTGCTCTACGTCGGCACTTTCAAAATCAAATAGCCACCGACCAGGATGAAGATCAGATCTGGCGACCAGGCCGCCAGGGCTGGCGGGAGCTGGCTGAGGTCGCCCATGGCTTCGAACAGGCGCGACACGACGGTGTAGAACACGGCAATTCCCACCGCGACAGCAACTCCGGTGATCGCTCCCTTTTTCCCGGTGGAAAGCGAGAAGGGAATGGCGAGCACGGCCATGATCAGCGTGATCAGGGGATACGACAGCTTCTTGTGCAGTTGCACGCGCAAGCGCACCACGTCGAAGCCGCTCTGCTGCAGATCGCGGATGTAGCGGCGCAGCTCTTCATAGTTCATCTCGGTGTACTGCTTCACTTCCTTCTTGAAGTACGAAGGCGTCTCCGGCAGATCGGGGAAGGTGGCGACTTCGAACGGGCGGTAGTTGGCGATGGCCGAAACGTTGAGGGCGCGGTCCCAGCCCTGTTCGTAGACCCAGCGATTCAGATTGTCGGACCAGTGGGCGCGGTCGGCGTGGATGCGGCGCGTGATGGTGAAGCTGGCACGATCGAGCTGAAAGACGGTGACATTGCCGAACTGGTCCCGGTCGGGGTCGAAGAACTGGTAGTAGTAGATGTCGTTGTTCTGACCGAAAATCCACTTGCGGTCGGGGCGCAGGTAGGTTTGCGGAGGCTTGCCTTTGATCTGATTGTGCAGGGCTTCCTGGCGCTTGTTGGTGTGAGGCAGGTAGAACTGGTCGGCGAAAAACAGTCCCACCGCCAGCACACCGGCGGCCACGATCACGGGGGTGACGATGCGGTAGATGCTGGTACCCGTGGCCTTGATCGCGGTGATTTCGTTGGACCGCTGCATCATGCCAAACGTGACCAGCACGGCGAGCAGCATAACCAGCGGAGCCACGTTGTAAAGCAAGTAGGGCGCGACGTTGAGCAAATATTCGGCGACGACGGTGGCTGGAACCTGGTTGCGAAGAATGTCTCCCAGCAGCTCGAACAGGGTGAAGACGATTACCAGCACAAGAAACGTGGAAAGAATGAGTCCCAGGTACACGAAGAAGTCGCGCAGCACGTAGTCGTCGAGCAGAGTGGGAAAGCTGGCGCTGAACATGCGGCGCCGGGTGGAGGCGCGCTCGAAGGCGTTTTCGCGGCGGCCCCGGGAGATCGCTGGCTGGGACTCGGACGGGTCGCGCTTCCAGATAGCCCGGAGCGAGGCCAGTTCAAAGGGACGTTTCTCGGCGCGCGACAACAGAAGAACCGCCAGGGCGAGAAACATAATGTCGGCCAGCCACGCTCCGAACCAGGGTGAGACCCTGCCTTGCCGCGCCAGAGAAACTCCGACCAGCGAAATCACGTAATACGCGAAAACCAGCAGGATGGTCAGTACGAATCCGCCGGATTTGCCGCTTTTCTTCGATGACAGGCCCAAGGGGATGCCAACCAGCGCGAGCACCAGGCAGGCGGTGGGCAGAGCGAAGCGCTTGTGGAATGCGATGAGATACCAGCGGGCGGAAATGGGATCGACGCGGGCGGCCTTGTGCCATAGCGCCGCGGTATCCATCACGTCGGCGGGCAGCGATTCCTCGGGCTTGTTCTCGGTGGAGGGGAGATCGAGCGGGATGTCGGTCTGCTGAAACGTCGAGATCTGGTAGCGACTCGCGTCTCTTGGGTCGGTCTCGTGCTCCGATCCGTCGACCAAGTGCAGGTGGAGACGGTCCTGACCCTCGCTGACGACGATGGCTTCCTTGGCCAGGGTGATCTTCGGGTTGGTGGCGTCGCTCAGGTCCGCCATGAACACACCCTTCCACACGGCCGCACCCTGCGCGCTCTTCACGTCCTGCACATAGAGAACCTTCTTGGGGAATCCCTCGTAGAAAACCCGGGGCTGGATTTCGAAGGAGACCTGCGAACCTTTGAGGCGGTCTTCCAGGTGGCCCAGCGCGGCCTGGGCGCGGGGCGCGATGTAGAGGCCGTTGACGAGCGCAATGAGCCAGGCAGCCATGACGAAGATGGAGAGCGCGCGCAGGAAGCTCCAAATGCCCATGCCGCTGGCCCGCATGGCGGTGACTTCACTGTCGGCCGCAAGACGGCTGAGGCCGATCAGGATTCCGACCAGCACGCTCATGGGCAGCGTGTAGGTGAGCGCGAGCGGGACCGTGAAGAAGAAAATTTCGGCGACGCTGGGCAGGGGAGCGCTGGCGCGGACCACCAGTTCGAGAATGCGTCCCAGGTCGCGCGTGAACAGTACAAAGGTGAAGATCGCCGCGCCGATCAGCGCATGCGCAGTCACTTCGCGTAGTATGTAGCGGGTCAGAATCCGCATGAGGGACGCGCTTAAGGCGAGGATAGCATGAGGGAGCGGGTGGAACTGGCATACGAATGAAAAGAAAACCACAGAGGACACAGAGAGCACGGAGAAACCCAGTGCTTGCGCCGCGGCTCGATGGCAGGGCACAACGCAAATCTCCCAACGACGGTGGTGAAACCGGAGTGCCCTGGGGAACGTACTGATTTAAGAGGCGATGGGCGATTGAGATCCTGGGCCCGGCGCACCACCTGCCTCCGCCGATCAGCGGGACGAACTCGGCGTGGCTGCGCGGGTATCCTGTGCCGCCACCGTCGACGCTGATCGTGATCGGCCTGTCGCAGAGATATGTGGATCGGATGTTCACTTCGTGCCGGGTGGCGGGGCACAACGGGAA
>JADGNP010000630.1 GCA_017883425.1 Candidatus Sulfotelmatobacter sp.
AGGCAGGCTGTCCCGGCGGTGACCATTTTTGCTGCTTCCGGAACATCCTTGGCCGCGCCGAAGAAGAGCAGCGTCAGGCGCGGCACGGGACAGTCCAGCTCATCATTGGGGCCGAAACCAGATGTACCTGATGGCTGGCCGTCATGGGACTTATTCAAGCCTTCGCTATTCACTTGGCCGGCGAGGAACTGGTGTGCAGTGTTGCGCAGACACCGCGCTGGTCGTTGCTCTACGCTGAGGAGGGCCGTTTGTGTGCTGGCATCGCCAACTAAACGGCGAGATTCGATGCCGCAGCAGCCGGACCCGACGGTCCACGGCATCCACCTCACCTGCCCTCAGGGGGTAAGTTGGCGTCGGGAAACGCCGTTGTGAGTTCGCTCGATCTGCCACCAGGCTGAGGACACATTGGGACCGGAATGGGAATTCCAATCAGATGAGGAGACTACCAGAATGAACAACCAGACGTTTTCATGCGCGGCAATGGCGCTGCTACTGCTCGGGGCTACCTGCGGCACCATGGCGAGTGCAGAAAAGGAGCGCAAGACGGCGACAGCCGGAATCAAGGACGGGAAAGGTCAGAATGCCGGCCAAGCGAAGTTCACAGCAACCAAAGGCGGCGTCCAGATGTCGGTGACGGTTACAAATCTGAGTCCGGGAGTTCACGCCATCCACATCCACGAAGCCGGTAAGTGCGATGCCCCTGGCTTCACGACGGCGGGTGGCCACTTCAATCCTGCGAACAAGCAACATGGCATGCAGAACCCAGAAGGTCATCACGCTGGTGATCTGCCTAATCTGACGGTCGGCGCGAACGGCAAGGGCGCCTTCAAGAGCACAATCCAAAACGTTACCCTCGCCGGCGATGGCGCCACTTCACTGTTCCACGCGGGCGGTACCAGTGTTGTGATCCACGAGAAGGCAGACGACATGAAGACCGATCCGGCGGGCAACGCTGGCGCCCGCATTGCCTGCGGTCTGATTCAGTAGCTCCCGGCGGTCTGGGGTCGCTGTACCCGTGCGCGGTTTTCGAATTCGGCGCCTCCGCCTCCGCGTGCGCACCCGGTGGTGATGCGCGAATGCGGGTTTACCTTTGAAAACGTCCGCACCCGGAGGTCGCGGACGGCAAGTACCCGGGGAATGTGGCGGATACCCGCGCGGCGGAGACGAGCGGTGCTTGTCAAGAATACGGCGGTCGGGAGTTGGTAGGCGGACGGTTTGGCTCCCCACGTTGGACACCATTAGAACTCTCGCAGCAAGGAATACTTTCTACTCGAACCCGTAGAAGTCCTTATGAGTCTTTCGTGCCGAGGCAAAAAGCAGAGGGCCATCCATGATAGGCACCCAATGCAGGAAACTACTGGACCGCGCAAACGCGTGGCTCGCGTGACACACATTTCGACCGGCTGTGGCGCTCGGTTGGAAGAGGTCATCCTGTGGACAAGCGTTTGGCCACCGCGCGATTTGGCCAATTTCGTGCTCACGTGGATGCGAACATTAAGCTGAGGATCAAATATGGTTCCGAAGGACAAAGAACTTGACAGAAAAGACGTTTCCGAAGGTCCGCTGGAGAACCAGCCGCTCCAATGGGAGCAGGAGGACCGCGAGATGGAAAACCGCAAGCCTGATTTGGGCGAGTCCGAAGAGGACACCTCAGAATTGTGAAGGCTTGCAGCGCCGCTCGCGCAATAGCCTTGAAGCAGCGGCGCACAGCCCATGGGGGGAGCGCGATGACTGCCTTTCCAAGCACGCCGGACAAACTTCCCTCAATCTATTTCGAGGTCCAGCGGTCCCCGGTCATGTAGGCTTGAAGAATGCCCGTACTCAGAGAGGAACAACACCGCATAGGACGCATCGGCTGGCTGCGGGCGGCGGTATTGGGCGCGAACGACGGCATCCTCTCAACAGCGAGCCTGGTGCTCGGTGTCGCAGCTGCGCATGCGACTCACAGTAACGTTTTGGTCGCGGGGTCGATGTCGATGGCTGCCGGTGAGTACGTGTCTGTGCACTCACAGGCAGACACCGAACAGGCCGACCTCAAGCAAGAGCGCGCGGAACTCAAGGCAGACGACAAGGGCAAGCACGAGGAACTGGCTGCGATCTACGTCGCTCGCGGGCTCGGTCCTGCGCTCGCGAAACAGGTCGCCGAGAAGCCGATGGCGCATGACGCGATGGCTGCACATGCCCGTGACGAACTCGGAATCTCCAAGACGCTCACTTTGCGTCCGCTTTAGGCTGCAGTGGCCTCGGCTGGCAGCTTCGCTGTTGGAGCAGCCATGCCCTACTGGTCACCACCATCGCGCCGGAGACCGCTCTGATCCCTCTTGTCTCTGGAACTTCACTCGTATTCCCCGCGCTACTAGGCGGGTTCGCAGCGTGCGCGGGCGGCGCAGGTGTGGCGGCAGGCGCGATACGCGTCACGTTCTGAACGCACTGGCGATGGCGGTCACCACAGGCGTCGGGGCATTGTTCGGAACAGTTGCATGAGCAGGAACCGGAGCCGAGAGCCAGCCTGATTCGAGGCGCTGCCCATCGAGCTACCAGCCGCGTCTCTTGACGCGACACTCGCGCGGGATGAGCACATTTTCGGCCGGAGGTCCAACGATCTCGTTTTCGAGTATCCACCCCTCTCGTGCCATGGGAGGCGATGGCGTCGCGTAGAGACCGTGGATCCGTTGGCCGATGCCTGAAAGCTGGGTTGCTTCGCCGCCCGAACGTGACGTCGGCCTTCCACCTCGGGTTCGTGCTTAGCCCGCCACGAACATAGCCACTGCCGCCGCGGTCATAACCCCCGCCGTGATCCAGCCGAGCCATTTCAAGAGTGGCGGGCTCACGTGGTCACCCATTACGCTCCGGTCCGAGGTGAGCAGAACAACCAACACGATGAGCGGAGGTGCCAACACACCATTGACTACCGCCGACCAGAACAGCATCTGCACCGCGTTCAGCCCGGCGTAATTGAGCCCCACCCCGAGCGCCATCGCGACCGCCAGCACTGCATAAAACTTCGGTGTCACGCTCGGCTTGCGGTCTAACGTGGCGCCCCATGCCATCGCCTCGGAAATCGCGAATGCACTCGATCCCGCCAGTACGGGGACGCCCAGCATTCCCGTCCCG
>JADGNP010000149.1 GCA_017883425.1 Candidatus Sulfotelmatobacter sp.
GGCCGGCGTGCTCGACGAAATTCTGATGACGATGCTCGACGTCACCCTGCAACTGACGCGGGCCGAGCGCGCGTTTGTTTTTCTCAAGGACGAGGAAGGAAAGCTCCGGTTGGCCGCCGGCCGCAACTCCAAGAAAGAGCCACTGCTCGACGACAAGACGATTTCGCACTCGATCCTGGAAGAATCGATGCGCTCGAACTCCGAATTTCTCCTGACCGATACCAGCCAGTCGCTCGATCTTGCCGGCCGGCAGAGCATCGTGGCCTACGATCTGCGGACGGTGGTATGCATCCCGCTACGCAAGTTGGTGGTCCAGGCGACCCGCGATGCACAAACCCCTTTGCATGCCGCGACGTCCGCGGAGGCGATGGGAGTGCTCTACGTCGACTCGCGGTTCGCTTCGCGCGATATCAGCGGAGTCGGCCATGACATTCTTCACGTGATCGCGACTGAAGCCGCGTCGCTCATCGAAAATGCGCGCCTGGTGCAGGCCGAAGAAGAGGCCCGCCGCTACCAGCAGGAGTTAAGCATCGCGGCCAGCATTCAGCAGCGCCTGATGCAGGTGAAGATTCCCGAAGTGCCCTTTGCCAAGCTGCGCGGAAAAAACCTGTCTTGTAAAGAAATCGGCGGAGACTTCTTTGACGCGGTGAACACGAAGGAAGGCCTCGCGGTAGTGCTGGCCGACGTCAGCGGCAAGGGAGTTTCGGCGGCGCTGCTGGCCTCAACCCTGCAGGGGATGATCTACTCGCATTTGAGCGCCGGCGTGCCGCTGCTCGATGTAGTGTCGGCCGTCAACCGCTTCTTCACCGAAAAACTGGTTGGCGAGAAATACGCGACCGTGCTGCTGGTGCGGCTGCGGCGCGATGGCGAACTCGAATATGTAAATTGCGGCCACGTGCCGCCTCTTCTGGTGTGTGCCGGAGAAGTGATCCGTCCCCCGCATGGGAATGTGCCGGTGGGCCTGCTGGCCGACGCGACTTTCGAAAGCGCCAGATGCCAGATGAAATCCGGCGACCGCTTCATTCTTGTGACCGACGGCGTCACCGAGGCGGAAAACGCCATGGGCGAATTTTATGAAGACTTCCGGCTGGAAGCGGCAGCAGCCAAGTCTCCCACACTCGAGGGAATTTTTTCGTCGGTGACGGAATTCTGCGCCGGAAATCCCTTGAGCGACGATTGCACGGTGGTCGAGTTGTGCTACACCAGCGTGGAAGACTGAGGCGATTCCGGAGCGTGTCACTGCTCCCCCATCCTCAGGTGAATTCCATCCCACAAGCAAGCCTGGATCAGCCGTTCTCCACGGTGACGGTATAGTTCGTGCCTTCCCAACGATTCTCCGCAGGCCAAAAGAAGGTGAAGACAGCCTGGCCTCCCACCGGCAACGACGCAGTTGGCAGATTGAGTGTATAGATGCCGAGGCCGGTGTCGCGCGTGTCGGTATCGTGTGCCGTCGTCCAGCCGTCGATGCTCCAGTGCACACGGGCGGGCGTGAGGAGCGCGATGCGAAGCGTCTTGTTGCGCGGAACGGTGCGCGTCTTGTTGTTAAACCTCCACCCGAAGATTTGCCGCACATGTTTATCAACCAAATAGCGCTTAACGGTCTGCGGAGGCTGGTCAAACACCTTGCCGTCGCGAATGGAACGGCGCAGTTTGACGTACTCGGAATGAGCCCAGACGAGCGGGCAGGCGGAGCCGGTGGGCTTACCCCGGAAAAGCTCGAGGGCGGGAATGTCGGCAGCGTCCCAGACTTGTTCGGAAAGCAGGCGGCTTTGTCCGGCGGTCGAGTTTTCGATGACGGTGAGCAGGGCCTCAGCCTCGTCGCGGTGGCCGGCCGCGAGAGCATAATGGGCGCGCTCTCCGGCGAGCAAGGGCCAGGCGCGGCCAATGCCCGTTCCGTCGTAGGCCGAGCCGTCTTTGTGTTCGCCGTAGCCGTCGCCGTTGTAGCGATACCAGCACGGGCCCTGGGGCAACTCCACGGACAGCAGTGCGTCGATTGCCCTAAGCGTATTCAGAATGCGCGGATCGTCGGGCGCGCGCAGGCCAAAGCGCACCAGCGCCAGCGCGTCGGGGCTGATGATGTGGTAGGCGCGCTCCCCATCCTGACCGGGTGGATGGTTCTTGATGGGAACGAAGCCTTGCGTGGGCGACGCGGCCCCGTCGGTGACAGGCGGGGCGATGCGCACGTAGTAACCGGCTATGCCGAGCTGCTGTGCCAGGTCGCCGCCAGTGGCGTAGACCCAGCGCTCGATGTTGTCGTTCCAGGCGTCGGCCGTGTCGCGCATGGTCGGGGCCTGCTCGCCGTGCCCAGTCAGGTCTGCGATATCGGCCGCGGCCAGCAGCGCAGAAATTTCGGCGGCGAGCGTGAACGGAGAATAGCCCGCCTCCTCTTCCCAGCGATCTTGTTGCGTGACCGGACCGTTGCGAAGAATAAAGCTGACGGCGTTGCGCACCATCGGCCACCATCGGTCGAGCTTGCCCAGAGCCTCGGGGGCTTCGCGGCGCAGCAGATCGAGCAGCAGGATGGGGAACGCAGTTTCGTCCATCTGGATGCCGCTCCAGTAGGGACGTCCGTCGAGCCACAGATTCTGCGCCCAGTTGCCTGCGGCTTCCTGCGTGGCTTCCAGGTAGCGCAGGACGCGCACCGCATCCGTGACCGCTCCGGCGGCCAGAAGCGCGCCGGCGGTTTCGACCAGGTCGCGCGGCCAGACCAGGTGGTAGCCGCCCAAATCTTCGTCGCCTTTGTTGAATCCCCAGGGAATCGACAGGCTGGCGATGATGCCGCCGAGAAAATCTTTCGACTCGTGCGTACGCAGAACGGCGGTTGAGGCGCGATACAGATCGCTCTGGCGCAGCGGTTCGTCGAGCTTGAGCAACTTGGTTTGCCAGTTGCTCCACTGCGAAACGTAATGCCGGCGGGTCTCGGTGTAATCCTCGAAAAGCGTGGATCGCGTCTGCTGTCCCGCTTCCGTCCAAATCGAACCGAAGCCGAGGGCGAGTACGAACTCACCGTTGCAGGCAGCGAGGTCGAGCTCGCCGGTGAAGGCAATGTTGCCGTTTTCCGCGCGCGTGTGTTCCCACACCATCTGGAAATGCTGGGAGAGGTCCTGCCAGCCATCGGAGGCGCCGACGAATCCCACGGACATTTTCTTCCACGGGGTCGAGGACGCCAGCGAAAGAGTGGCGCCGTCGCGCTCGGCAAAGAACATGGGGAAGCCCTTGTAGTCGCCGATCCAGCCGGTGTTGCCGTATCCGCAGTTGGCCAGATGCGGCGAGAGCACAGCGTACAGATGGTAGTCGGAAAGCTGCCCTTGCAGCGGCTCGAACCGGACCTTCTGCAGAACCACGTTGCGGTAGGGATCGGTAAGTACTTCCTTGTGGATGCGGTAGCGTCCGCTGTTGCAGGTGTTGGTCAGCTCATAGGCGGGGATGCCGGGCTCGAAGGGACGGTTTTCAAACGTGCAGTGGCGCTTCTCCTCGGAGAAGAAATCGCGGCCATTGGTGACAATGAATCCCATGTCGCGAGTACATGCCTGGTCGACGCGGGGAAAGTAAACTTCATTGAGGATGCCGTGACTCAGCGTGAACCAGACTTTGCTGTGCTGGTTGAGCGCCGTACCGGCGCCCGTCTTGGCGCTCGAGGTCCAACGCGGCGGAATGCCTGGCCATCCGGGAGCATAGCGTGCGGGGAAATCACTCATGAAGACCTTGTCCTCGGGCCCGGGATACATTTCCAGTGGAATTGACAAACTTATTACAAAGCGGGACTTTCGCTTCTGCGGCAGGCGTCATCAAATGGTTAACGGCCTTGAGAGAGTAGACTGTAACTAGGCACAGATCAACGATAGTAGACCACAGGAGCGCGGCAGCATGGTCAAAACATTAGATGCACGGGCGTGGAGCATAGTAACAGTCTTGTGGACCTGTTGCGCTTTGTGCCTCATGGCTGCAGCCTCGGATGTCCCGACAGTAGCCGTGGTTTCTGGGCTCGACCAGGGCTTTTCCGGACTCTACAATCTCGACTTCGCGGGCGCTCAAAGAGATTTCGCGGCGTGGCAACAACTGCATCCGGATGATCCGATGGGCCCGGTCAGCGAAGCGGCGGGCTTTTTGTTCGCCGAGTTCAACCGCCTGGGAGTGCTGGAGGCGCAGTTCTACGAGAATGACGCAGCCTTCGCCGGACGTCCCAAGCTGACCCCCGACCCGGCGCTGCGCGAGCATTTCATGGCCGCGATCCGGCGGGCCGAGGTTCTTTCCCGCGCGCGACTGGCCAAGGATCCCAAAGATCGCGACGCGCTGTTTGCCCTGACCTTGTCGTCGGGTCTGCAAGCCGATTACGCGGCGCTCATCGAAAAGCGCAATCTGGCATCTCTGCACTTCACCAAGCAAGCCTCCGCCTCGGCGCAGCAATTGCTTGCGGTTTGTCCCGATTGCTATGACGCACTGCTGGCGACTGGCTTCAGCAAATACATCATAGGGAGCATGTCCGCCCCGGTGCGCTGGATTCTTCGGATGGGAGGGCTGCCCTCGGACAAGCAAGGCGGAATCGCGGACTTGCAAACAACCGCCGAACATGGACGCTACCTTGCGCCCTTTGCCCGAATCCTGCTGTCGATTGCGTATGTGCGGGAGAAGGATAACCCGCGGGCCCTGCGGCTGCTGACCGGCCTGCACAGCGAGTTCCCGGCAAACACGCTCTTTCCCCGCCAGATTACCCATCTGCAGGCGGCGCATTAGGGCAACACCGAATTTCCTCTGCCGGGAACGTTTTTCCTCAGCCTCGCGATCAAATCCGCTGCCGCCCCCGGGTCTTTCATCAGAAATTTACCCGTTTGTAACCGTCCTGTAACACTGCGCCGATAGAACGGGGACATCAATTCCAAGGAGGAATTAACTAGTGATGCGCAAAATCGTGCTGCTGTTGGTGTGCGTCCTTCTGGCCGTGCCGGTCGTGGGGCAGACCACGCTGAACGGAGCAGGCGCCACGTTCCCTTACCCCATCTACTCGAAGTGGTTTAGCGAGTACCACAAAATTCATTCCGACGTGGAAATCAACTATCAATCCATTGGCAGCGGCGGCGGCATTCGCCAAGTGACCGCCGGCACCGTGGATTTCGGCGCCAGCGATATGCCCATGACCGACAAGCAACTGCAGGACTCCAAGACGCATATATTGAATATTCCCACGGTGTTGGGAGCGGATGTGCCGGCCTACAACATTCCCGGAGTAACTGGGGAAGTGAAATTCACACCGGAGGTCCTGGCAGGAATTTTCCTGGGCAAGATCTCCAAATGGAATGATAAGGCGATCACCTCGGTGAACCCGGGAGTGAACTTCCCCGACCAGGCGATCATTGTGGTGCATCGTTCCGATGGCAGTGGAACCACTTTCATCTGGACGGACTATCTTTCCAAGGTCAGCCCGGAGTGGAAGAGCCAGGTAGGCGCCGATACCTCGGTGAAATGGCCGATGGGGATGGGGGGGAAGGGGAATGAAGGCGTGGCGGGAATGATCCGCCAATTGCCGGGTTCGATCGGATATGTTGAGTTGATCTATGCTGTGCAGAACAAGATTCCGTACGGCAGCGTCCGAAATTCCGCTGGGGTCTTCTTGAAGGCATCCCTGGAAGGCGTAACTGCGGCGGCCGCTTCGGCCCCGAAGATGCCGGCTGATTTCCGCGTGTCGATCACCAATGCTCCGGGGAAGGACGCGTATCCGATTTCCAGCTTTACGTGGCTGCTGATTCCGGTCCAGTCCAAGGACGCGGCGAAGAGCAAGATTCTGGCCGACTTTCTGAGCTGGATGGTCACGGACGGCCAGAAGATGACCACTGCGCTGGCCTACGCGCCGTTGCCGGATAACGTGGCGGCAAAAGTGAAGGAAGCGATCAAGCAGGTCAAATAGAATCCCCGCAACCACGGGAAATTTTCATTCATCGCAGGACCAAAAAAGGAGAGAACAATGAAGGCTGCGTGGAAGGTGTGTGCAATTCTGTTCCTGGCGACAGGGCTGGTCGGGCAATCCAGCACCGCGCCCAAACCCAGGAAGGCGAAGCCTGCGGGCGCGACATTGACGGCGGCTGACGTGCAGGCATTGAAGGACGCGATCGCATCGCAACAGGCGGCCCTGGCCCAGCAGCAACAACAGCTTCAGGAACTGCGGGACGAACTGCGCCACAAGGATCAGGTAGTGCAGCAGGTACAAACCGCTGCCACCGACGCCGCGAGCAAGGCGGATGCTGCGCAGTCGCAGGCCACCCAGCAACAGCAGACGGTCGGCGAACTGAAGAGCGACGTGACTGACCTGAAGGCCAACATCGCCAGCACCGTAGTGACCCTTCAGGAAGCGCAAAAGAGCGTTTCTGAATCTCCGTCCACGATTCATGTCAAAGGAATCACCATCACGCCCGGCGGCTTTCTCGCGGCTGAATCTGTGTGGCGCTCGCGCGCTCTGGGGTCGGATATAAACACGCCCTTCAACGGCCTGACGATGCCCGGCGCTTCGGCCAACAGCATGTCAGAGTTCTTCGGCTCCGGACGCCAGTCGCGCGTCTCAATGCTGGCAGAAGGACGACTCGCGACCGCGAAAGTGTCGGGCTATGTGGAAGCGGATTTCCTCTCGGCCGGCGTGACCTCCAACAACAACCAGAGCAACAGTTACTCCCTTCGTCAGCGGCAAGCGTGGGGCCAAGCCGCATTGGACAACGGTTGGAGTTTCACTGGCGGCCAGATGTGGAGCCTGGTGACCGAGACCAAGCATGGGGTGGACAATCGTACGGAAGCGCTCCCCATGACGATCGATCCGCAGTACAGCGTTGGGTTCAGCTGGGCCCGGCAGTATGGTTTCCGCGTGGCGAAGAACTTCAGCAACAAGGCTTGGTTCGCGGTGTCGGTGGAAAACCCGCAGGCGACCCTTACCAGCCATGGCAACGCCTCCAATTTCCTGGTCGGCTCGGCCGGAACCGGCGGCGGTCTGTACAACCTCAATGCCAATTACTCGTTCAATCCATCGCCCGATATCATTGCGAAGCTCGCCTTCGAGCCTGGCTTCGGACACTACGAAATCTTCGGCGTGTACAGCCGCTTCCGCGACCGTGTCTTTCCTTGCGAAGACATAGGCGCGACCGATCTCTGCGGCAGCAGTGTGACGCCGGGCCCCAACGCTTCGGGCGCGTATAACAGTTCAAGGAACGGCGGCGGTATCGGTGCCAACGCTCGCTGGTCGTTCGCCAACAAGCGCGTCGACTTTGGATTGCACGCTCTTGGCGGCAGCGGAGTAGGCCGTTATGGCTCGAGCAGTCTTTCCGACGTGTCGGTTCGCGCCGACGGAACCCTCGATCTCATTCGGAGCTATCAGGGCTTGACGACTCTCGAATGGCACGGGCCAAAGCTTGATATCTACCTGAACGCGGGAGCCGAGTACGCCAGCCGCGCGGCTGGCTTCGATGCGGTGAGCGGCAAGTACGTCGGTTACGGATCACCGTTCTTCAGCAATACGGGCTGCTTCACTGAGCCCGGGCCGGGCAGCGGTGGTTTCAGTCCGGGCAGCCTGGGCTCCAGTTGCACCGCCGACACTCGCGTGGTAATTGAAGGGTCCTCGGGCTTCTGGTACAGGTTGTACGATGGCTCGAAGGAGAAAGTGAACCGGGGCAAGGTGCAATTCGGTATGCAGTACTCTTACATCACGCGCAACGCGTGGTCCGGTACATCGTCACCGAACGAGCCCCACGGACTCGACAACATGATCTTTACGTCGTTCCGTTATTACCTGCCGTAAAAACGAGCCGGAACCTGCGGGCTCGTGCCGGAATACGCACACACGCCGGCACCTGGACAGAGCAACCGCTGTCTGGGTGCCGGTTTTTTGATTTTCGAGCGAAACGAAAAGAAGGCAGTGTCGGCCTTGAGCCGGCGTCCTGCGTCTGCATCGCGGATGCTTTATACTGATCTTCCCGTAGGCGTCGTCGGAGCTTCACCAGATGGATTTCGGTCGGCAAGAACTGATCTCAGGAATAAAGCGGCAAGTGCCTCTACCATGGCTCGTATCTCGCTCGACAATCCACAGTACTTCTTGAATCGCGACACTTCCTGGCTCGCGTTCAACCGCCGTGTGCTCGAAGAGGCGGAGGACGAAGGCAATCCGCTCCTGGAGCGGCTGAAGTTCCTTTCCATCTCGGCCAGCAACCTGGACGAGTTCTTCGAAGTGCGGGTGGCCGCCATGATGCAACAGATCGAGGACGGCTACAACGAGGCCGGCGCCGATGGCCTGACCCTGACGGAAAAACGGGATGTGCTGAACCAGTTGACGCACGAATTCGTGGACGACCAATATGACTGCTGGAACGCCCGGCTGCGTCCAGCGCTCTCCGAAAACGGAATTCGCGTGCTGGGACTGCACGAGTTGGATTCCGCGGCGTTGCGCTTTGTCGACGAATACTGCGAGAAGGAACTGGACCCGCTGTTGACGCCGGTGACCGTGGACCCGGCGCATCCGTTTCCACGCGTCATTAACAAAGCTCTGTGCCTGGGTTTCCTGCTGCGCCGGCGCCGGCGCTCCGCGCTGACCTACACCGGCGTGGTTTCAGTCCCGCGAGCTCTGCCCCGGCTGGTGCGCCTGCCGTCGGAAGGCACCGCGGATTTTATTTTCCTGGCCGATCTTGTCGCCCATCATGCCGTACGCATGTATCAGGGCTATGACGTTGTTTCCTCGGCGCCCTTCCGCGTGACCCGCAACAGTAATCTTTATCTCGCGGAAGAAGAGGCCCGCAGCCTGCTGGAATCGGTGCGCGCGGAACTGCATAACCGGCGCAAGGGTGACGCCGTGCGCATGGAAATTGAAGCCGACGCCGATCCTGAGATTGTCGACCGGTTGCGGACCGTGTTCGAGCTGGATCCGTGGCAGGTTTTTCCGGTGACTGGGCCCGTGAATCTCTCGCGCCTGTTCAACGTCTACGAGCAGGTGAAGCGTCCCGACCTCAAGTACCGCTCGTTTTCGCCGCGGGAGTTGCGCTTGACCTCAAAGTCGAAGGACTTGTTCGAGGAACTGCGCGGCCATGACATCTTGCTCTATCACCCCTTCGATTCTTACGACGCGGTGGTTTCGTTCATTGAGTCGGCTGCCGAAGATGAAAACGTTCTTTCCATCAAGCAGACTCTCTACCGCACCAGCGAACATTCGCTGATCGTTCCATCGCTCATGGACGCTGCCTCGCGCAAGGAGGTTACGGCCGTGGTGGAGTTGAAAGCGCGCTTCGATGAGGCCTCGAACATACGCTGGGCGCGCGATCTGGAAGACGCGGGAGTGCAGGTCTTCCACGGCCTCGTGGGCTTGAAGACTCACTGCAAGCTGTCTCTGCTGGTGCGGCGCGATCCCGACGGGGTCACTCGCAGTTATGCCCACATCGGCACCGGGAACTACAACGCGACCACGGCACGAATTTACACCGACCTGAGCCTGTTCACGGCAAATCCCGAGATTACGCGTGCGGTTCACGATGTTTTCAGCTTTCTGACTGCTTACGCCGAGAACCCCAGCTACGAGCCGCTTCTGGTCGCGCCGCTCGACCTGGCGGAAAAATGCATCGCGCTGATCGACCGCGAGGCGGAGCACGCTCGCCAGGGAAAACCAGCTCGCGTCATCGCCAAGATGAACGCGTTGCTCGACAAGACTGTTGTGCAGGCGCTGTATCGCGCTTCTCAGGCGGGCGTGGAAATCGACTTAATCGTTCGCGGCATCTGCGCGCTCCGTCCGGGAGTGCGCGGAGTCAGCGACAACATCCGCGTGCGCAGCATCGTGGGACGATTCCTCGAGCACAGCCGTATTTTCTACTTTGCGAATGGCGGAGACGAGGAAATTTACATGGGTAGCGCGGACTGGATGCCGCGCAATTTGTACGAGCGCGTCGAAGTACTGGTGCCCCTGCGCGATGAGATGCTGCGGGAACGGGTGCGGCATGAAATTCTCGACGCCTACCTGGCTGACAACCGCAAGGCACGAATCCTGCTGAAGGACGCGACTTACATCCGGGCGTGGCAGCCCATGCAGGGCACGCGGAACCGCCGTCCGCCGACCGGCCCCGCTGCCTTCAGCGCGCAAGATTTCCTGATCAGCGTTGCCGAAGGGAAGTCGCCGGCGGGTCTTCCTGGGCCTGTTCCGGCGAGAAAGCGTAAAGTGGTGGTGGGAAGGGCACGATAAGCCACGATGATCCTCTACTTTTTGCGCCACGCAAGCGCGGGCGAACACTTTGCCAATCCGAAGAAGGACGAAAGGCGCGCCCTCGATAAAGAGGGCATTGAGCAGTGCGGCTATATCGGGCGCGCCCTGGCTGCGCTGGATGTTCAGGTGGATGCCATCGTTTCCAGTCCGCTGAAGCGCTGCACCCAGACCGCGTCCCTGGTGGGCAATGAGTTGGGCTACGAGGGCAAATTACAGATCGACACTGGGTTGCGTCCTGAGGCCGGACTCCCCGACTTCCGCAAACTCCTGGAAAAATATGCCCGCCAGGAAGCGATCATGGTAGTCGGGCACAATCCGAACCTGAGCCAGTTCCTGGG
>JADGNP010000631.1 GCA_017883425.1 Candidatus Sulfotelmatobacter sp.
GGGACTCCGCTGGAGCATATCCCACTTAGTTTGACATACCTCAATGTTAGAGAGGGCCGCAGGCATTAGCCGTAATCCGTCCGTAAGGTGTGGGCGGGGACTGGCGGAGGTGCGGCGACGACGAAATTGCTGGTTGGGAAAGGCAAGAGCTCAGGGGCGGCATCCCTCACTGGGCCGGTAAGAGCAGAGCGGAGACACTGCTCCCTCTCCCCTACGGTTCGATCACGCTTTTTCTTGACGGGGAGCGCTGGCGCTTCAGCAGCGCGCCGGTAGAGGCAACAAGCGCATGGCATGTTGCCAGTTGGAAAACCGCCGCCAAGTCCGACCCAGCCGCAGCAGCGTGCGCCGTGCGTGATGCACCAGTTTCCCCGGCGTGCAGAAGATCAGAAACCGCAAACGCTTGGGTCGCGCGCTGATCAGTTCAGCCGGCAGCGCCAGCCGCTTCAGCGCGGTCAGCACGTTGTAGGTCAGCACCGCCAGCCGCAGCCAGGCGGCATTGGCCCCGAAGCGTCCGCACGGCATCACCCCGCCCGCCAACTCGTTCTTGATCACGTCGTGCACCGCCTCGATCGAACCTGCCTTCTCGCGGTGCCATTGCAGCAGCTTCTTCGGCGACCACTCCCACAGATTGGTCAGCACCGCGAAGTACTTCACCGCGCTGCCGTCGGCAAACAGCTCTCCCTGCTTCTTGCGAATCCGGATCGCCACATACCGCAGCGGTTCGCGATAGCGATGCGCGGCGCTTGCTTCCGGCACATAATCCACTTCGGCGCACTCTTTGACCGCCGTACTGTCTTCGCTGTATGGCTGCCACTGCGCTTCCGGCATAGCCACGACCGCTGCGCGTAGGCCCGGGTTCATGCGCGCGCTCACCGCAAACCCAATCGCGCCCGGCGGTCCATCGGCCCGCTTTTCATCGCGCAACCAGCTCAACAGGCTGTCTTCGTCGCAAGCCGAATCCCCGCGAAAGTAGCGTTCCGTAACCGTCGCGGGCAGCGCCTGAAACCCCCGCTGAGCCACCCCCAACAATCCCTGCTGCGCCGGCACATTGCCGTCGCGGAACTCGTCGCCCACCACCACCTGCATCTCCGCCCACAGCGCCAGCATCGGCTGATAGCCACTGCCTCCTTCGTAAGTGGGTTTGGCCTCCCGCTTCCAGCTTTCGATCACCGTGGCGTCCACATCCACAGTGGCGATCTTTTGTTCCGGGCAACGCCGTCCCAGCTCCCGCACCATGTCTTGGTTCACCTGCGCCAGTCCCTGCAGCGCCACGCTCTCTTCCGGGATGTAGCTGACTCGTCCCGCCGGCAGTTCCCGCTGCGCCTGCTCCAGCTTGGCTTCGTCATGAAACTGGTAGAGAAACTTTCGCCCCGCCTCCGCGCTCGGCACCGCGTGCCCCAGAATCTCCGCCAAGCCCGCGTCTTCCCGTAACTGGTCGAAATCTTCCAGGCAATCGCCGCCCACCGCGTTTAGCACCAGAAAACTCTCGATGTAGGTGGCTTCGTCAAAGCCGCGCTCTCGCTGCTTCACCCGCACATGGCGCTGCACGCTGCCCGCCACGTCCAGCGATCGAATCGCCCGCACCAGCAGCGGCACCCCACCCAGCGCCGTCACACATTCTTCCAGCGGCTCAGAATCAATCTCGAACAGGAAATCACCTTCGGCAGGACTACGTTTCGCTCTCCGCTTCATCGTGAGTGCAATCTAGCACCCTATAGGTGACGTTGCGATACCTGCTTGGCTACCCTCTCCCCCGTGTCAATCCGCACCCCTCGCCCAACTCAGCACAATCCTTACGGACGGATTGCGGACTCGCGATACGCATCGGGTACCCCGACAACCGGTGCTAGAATTCGAATGTGGTGTAGCCGTCCTATGTACCGGGTCCGCAATCTCGCGCACCTTGTTTTGTTGCTGGCGCTGATGGCGCACGCCTTCGCGGCCGACAGCGCCAAATCGCCGCACAAGAAACCCGACGACAACAAGAAGCTCGGCCGGGCGATCGAACAGATTCTCAGCGAACCGGATGTGGCGCGCGGATTCTGGGGCATCGACGTGGTTGCGCTCGACACCGGCAACCGCATTTTCAGCCTCAACGAGAACAAGCTGTTCACGCCGGCCTCGAACACCAAGCTGTTTACCACGGCCGCCGTGTTCGGGCTGATCGGTCCTGACTACCGCTTCAAGACCACGGTGGAGAGCCTCGGCACGGTGGATAAGTACGGCCGCCTGAACTCGGACCTTGTGGTCGTGGGACGCGGCGATCCCAACCTGTCAGGGCGCACGCTTCCTTACTATCTGCACACCGAGCGCAAGGCGTTGCCCATCCAGGTGCTGATCGACCTGGCCGACCAACTGGTGCAGAAGGGGCTGAAGTACGTTGACGGCGACGTGGTGGCCGACGACTCGTACTACGTCTTCGAGCGCTACGGCGAAGGCTGGTCGCAGGACGATCTGGTGTGGGAGTGGGGCGCTCCGGTGTCGGCGCTCACCATCAATGACAATGTGCTGTTCGTGAGCATCATGCCGGCAGACCGGCCGGGCGAGCGCGCGTTTCTGAATGTCACGCCGTATCCCGAGTACTACAGAATCGACAACCGGATCATGACCACGCCGCAGGGCACGGGGCCACGGAAGATCTACATCAACCGCGAACCGGGATCGAACCAGATCACGTTCTGGGGCAACATGCCGCAGGATGATGCCGGAGCGGGCGAATCGCTGGCAATTGAGGACCCGGCGGATTTCACGGCGAAGCTGTTTCGCGAGTTGCTGGAACAACGCGGAGTGACAGTCTATGGACGGCCGCGTACACGGCACACCGAGCTGGCGTCGATGCAGACGTTCAGCGTAACTTCCATCGCGTCCGGCGGCGGAGGGGAATCGGGCTCGCATTCCAACCCAGTGCCGTTGTTGCTGTCCAACCACCAGTCGCAACCGCTGGCGGAAGACCTGCGGGTAATCAACAAGGTCAGCCAGAACCTGCATGCGGAGCTGATGCTGCGCCTGCTGGGCAAGGAGAAAGGCACGTCAGGGTCCATCGCAGGTGGGTTGGAAGTGCTGCGTGGGTTTCTGACGTCGGCGGGTATCAAGCCCGATCA
>JADGNP010000632.1 GCA_017883425.1 Candidatus Sulfotelmatobacter sp.
GCTCTCGACTCGAGGACCTCTCGGTTCCGGCCAAATAATAATCGCAGGCCGCAGTTGCGAGACCAGCACATTCTAAGGGATATGTGTGTCCGTTTAGCAGGTCAGCAGGTCAAGCCGTTCTCCATCTTAAGTTGGCGATAAATCGCGTCAATTACACTCAAAATCCCCGAGAAAGGGCGAACAGACGGCGCAAGCTTGTGCTATGGCCTGGTTTCGACAGTTATCCTGCAAACCTCGGAGGCTCCGCCCTGACAGCGTTGCGACCGGCTCGAACAACTTGAGGTTGAAGTCGGGGTGAAGGATCTTCAGGCCGGGGCGTTGGAGCCGCCCCGGCTCGCTCCCGTCCATTTCTTAATTCAGGCCGAACGCCCAAATGCGGCCATCTGCCGAGGGGGCATAAACCACCCCATCCGCCACGACGGGCGAGGTTAGCGAGTCGCCCAAATACTCGCCGGTGTGGTAGCTCCACAGCTTGGCACCGCTGCTGGCGTCCAGCGCGTACAGGTTGCCGTCGAAGGAGTTGACATAAACTACCCCATTCGCCACGGCAGGCGAAGCGTCCATCCCGGCTCCGGTTTGGTAGCTCCACAGCTTGGCGCCGCTGCTGGCATTGAAGGCGTACACGTTTTGGTCCCGCGAGCCGATATAAACCACCCCATTCGCCACTGCGGGTGAAGAATCGCCCCAGACGTTGTAGCTCCACAGAAGGTTTCCGGTGCTGGCCTCGATCGCGTAGAAGGGGCCGCCAATATCCATAATGTAAACAACCCCATTCGCCACGGCGGGTGAGGAAATCGGATAAGCGGCGCCCAAGCACCACAGCAAGGCTCCGGTACTGGCATCCAGAGCGAACACGCAGCCTCCGTCGCCGACATAGAGCACTCCATTTTCCACGGCAGGTGAGGAATTCACAGCTAGGAGTCCGCCGGGGTTTGGAGTTCTCCACAGCAGGCGGCCGCTCCTGGCACTCACCGCGTACACGTAGCCGTCCCCCGAGCCGAAATAAACCACACCATTCACCACGGAGGGCGAGTCATCCACAAGCCAGCCGGTGTGGACGCTCCACAGCTTGGCGCCAGTGTTAGCATCAAGCGCGTATAGGTTGTAGTCGTAGGAGCCGACATAAACCACCCCATACGCCACGGCAGGCGAGGAGTCCACCCGGCCGCCGGTTTTGTAGCTCCATCGCTTGACGCCGGTGCTGGCGTCCAGCGCGTACACGGTGCCGTCCAGCGCACCGACGTACACCACCCCGTTCACTACCGTGGGCGAAGACGACGTCGAACCGAGACCGATTCTATACTGCCATTTCGGTTTGAGGTTCCCAACATTGTTGACGTTAAGCACGTTCTCATACAGGTTCCAGCGATGCATGTTGGGCCTGTGGAACTCGTTCCAGTTGTTGCAGCCCTTGCATGCTGGCTGCTGGCCCCATGCCACGGGCACGAAGCACGCACATAGAATTAAAGCCACGATACGGATGTGTTTCATGACGAGCCTCCAAAAGATGAACTGGGCCCAGGTTTCCGGCAATTCATTCGCCTCAGGAGATGCTGCGTCTCAACTGGCGGGAAGTGTTCTTCGGAGAGGCGAGACGTATGCAGGAGATACCCATGAGCGCGTCATGTCGGTGATTTGGGTCACACTGTGACGTGTGGTGACTCACCAAGGGCCGTAGAGCGAAGCCAGAGAAGACTGGCGAAATATCTCGATTACGCTCATCGATGTTGTTCATACTGAAGCGATGAATCCTAACGTCGGAAAACCCGACGCTCCGAAAGTTCATGAATCATGTAAAGATCAACGGGCGGCGCGACGAAACGCGCCACCTACTTAGACGCAATACCTTGGAGATCAGTGATGAATCGCAGGAAGTTCTTAACTGGGGCGTCCTCCGCAGCCGTGGTTTCCAGTGTAGTGGCCAAGCCGCTGAGCGCAGCGATGTTGCCCAAGGCGCATCCGGCCCCCGCAGACCCAACCCCGGCCGCCAGCAAACATCCGCGCGCTATCACCATGTGGGAGTTCTCCTGGATCGAGCGGCGCTGGCCCGGCGCGGGCTACGAGGACTGGGATCAGGCCCTCGATGAACTGGTTGTGCGCGGCTACAATGCCGTTCGCATCGATCCGTTTCCGCACCTGCTCGCGGCCGATCCGCATAAGACATGGACGCTCTGGCCGGAGTGGAATACGCAGATGTGGGGATCGCCTGATGTCAACCGCATCGTGCTCCTGCCCGCGCTCTTTGATTTTCTCGGCAAGTGCCGCGATCGCGGGATCATGGTCGGGCTCTCGACCTGGTACAGGAAAGACGATGCGGACACGCGCATGACCATCACCGGACCTGAGGTGATGGCGGCGAATTGGATCAAGACGCTCGACCTCATCGCGCAAGCCGGCTACATCGACTCCATCTTTTACACCGATCTCTGCAACGAGTGGCCCGGCGAAGACTGGGCTCCGTTCGTCAATCCCCACATGACCTACGGCGACTGGGACAAGCCTGCGTCGCTCGACTACATGCACAAGGCGATCGCCCTAGTCCGCGCGCACTATCCGCAGATGCCTCTGCTGTTCTCTTTCGCTGAGGACCGCCCGGAAAGCTATCTCGAGCATGACCTGAGCGACTTCGACCTGCTCGATCCCCACATCTGGATGGTCCAGCAGAATGACGGTGAGTTCTACAAGCTCGCGGAATACGGATACGAACGGTTCGATGCGAAGGGATACACGAACCTGAGCCTCAAGGCCGAAGACATTTATCGCGCCCGGCCGGAATACTGGCAGAAGATGCTGGTACAGGCGATCGACCAGCACGCCGCGGTTTCGCGCAAGATCAAGATGCCGCTCCTCACGACCGAGTGCTGGGGTATCGTCGATTACAAGGATTGGCCGCTGCTGAAATGGGATTGGGTGAAGGATCTGTGCGCGCTCGGCGCTCAGCACGCGGCGGCAACCGGCCAGTGGCTGGCGATCGCGACGAGCAACTTCTGTGGCCCGCAGTTCGTAGGCATATGGCGCGACAAGGCCTGGCACCAGCAGTTGACCCACACGATCAAGTCCGCGGAGATCGCGCCGGAGCTTCGCCAGGGCCGCCTGTA
>JADGNP010000150.1 GCA_017883425.1 Candidatus Sulfotelmatobacter sp.
AGCAGACGGCACCGGTGGCATCTACGAATGCGTCGTCGCCGAAGTCCCCCGACGCGGTGCAACAGAAGCTGCAGGAATATTCCGGAGCCACCGCGACCGACTGTGGTCGCCTCAACGTGCAGGCCACCGCCGCCCAATCGAAGACGGCCGGCGACTGCGCCATGCAAGCCAGCCAGAGCAAGCACCCGTTCTACGTCGCCTACGATATGCCCGGCATGGCGATCGGAGTCGCCGGCAACGCTGAGGGCAAGCTGTTCACCGTGCAGTCGCAAGGAACGGGCTCGGCGGCGGCGTTGACCAGCGGCGACTGCCCGTCGCAGCTGCGCGTTGCCTCCAGCGGACGGGCCACCTGCTTCGCTCCCGGCGACATGGGCTCCATGGGCGGCGGCCACACCGCCGGTGCCATGCCCCCCGGGATGGCAAATCCTCACGCGAAGGGGACGGCGAATCCGCACGCCTCCGGCTCTCCCAAGACGAAATGACGAATTGTCGCCGACCGGGAAGGGCACGGGGTCTCTCGAACCTGAGTGCGCCGGTTTTTGCGTTGACTCTCTCCGGCAAACGCGCCTATGCTTTTTCCTAGATAGCTTCGTTCTTCCGGAGGTGCCCAATGCACCGTGCAGGTCTTGCAATTCTCCTTGCGGTCACAGCTGTCATTGCCCTAAGCTGCGGCGGGACCAACTCCAACCGGATACTCCAGTCCATTGCCATCAGCCCTTCATCGGTGACCGCGCAGAATGGGCACGCGCAGTTTGTTACCACCGGAACCTTCAGCGCGTCGCCTGTGACCGTCACTCCGCTGCCGGTTAACTGGAGCGGGCCGGCCTTGCCGATGTCCTCGAACCCGGTGGCTTGTACTCCCAACGACTGCCCCGGAATCGACAGTCAGGGACTGGCAACCTGCGGGCAGACGTGGACGGGTTCGTTTACTGTTACAGCCAGCGCTCCGCGCGATCCCAAGCTGCCGCTCTCCACCCAGAACGTGCCTATGGTGACCGCGACGGCAACTCTCACTTGCCCGTAGGCGCGTCGCGTTAGCGGCCTTTGCAATCACATCGTCGCCGGAGGGCATAGAGGGTCACGCTTTGTTACTACCTTAGCGACCACGCGGGCCCTGCCGCGGAACGGTAACCCAGAACGTAGACTAGGGATGCTAATCATCTTCGGCGGACTTCCTGCAACTGGAAAGACGACTCTCGCCAGAGAGTTGGCTCGTCAGATCGGAGCGACTTACGTGCGGATCGATTCAATCGAACAGGCCGTGCGTGATTCCGGGGCAGTCACCGAGCCTCTCAACGATGCTGGTTATCGCGTTGGTTACGCCGTTGCCGAAGAAAATCTTCGCCTGGGTCGCACGGTGGTTGCAGATTCGGTCAATCCTCTTACACTCACGCGTGAGGCTTGGAGGGAAGTCGCCAGGAGGGCGCGGGTCAGCACCCTCGAAATCGAAGTCAAATGTTCCGACCTGAATGAACATCGACGCCGGGTGGAGACACGAGCCAGCGACATGTCCGGATTGCGGCTGCCCACATGGGAAGAGGTGGTTTCTCGCGAATACCAGCCTTGGGATCACGAGCACTTGGCAATCGATACTTCCGCCTGCACGATTGAGAAAGGCGTCAGCATGATTCGGGAAATGCTGCGCAACCGATAATCGCTGCCGGCCCGGATTCGATCGTCTGTGATCCTAATCACAGCCTTAAGTGACCCACTTTGTTTGCCTTACCTCGGTGCGCGTAGAAAATGGACCATGTACCAGAGGATTCGGGACCGGACCCGCGATTTGCGGTAAACTCAAGGGATTCCGGAACTTATAAGGCCTATGTCTCTGCTTTGGCTGCGTTTCGCACTGGGGTGCTACTTCATCGGGCTGGTCTACGCCTTCGTGGCGCTCACCCGCACCAGCGACCTGTTCAGCCGCATCGCGCTCCATGCGGCCAGCCTGGGCATGGTTTTCCACTTCGTCTCGCTGGCCGAACTATTCCTTTCCGGCCAGGTCGTCTGGGCGTCGGTGCACAACGGGGAATCACTGCTGGCTTTTCTGTCGATGACATTCTTTATGGTCATCTACGCGATCTACCAGACCACATCGCCCGGCGTCGTTGTCTTTCCCGTGGTCTTCTTCCTGACCTTCGTTGCGGCCGTCGACGAGCAACCGGTCCTGCTGACCCAGTACGTCTCCCACAAGGGATGGCTCATCGCCCACATCATCCTCATCTTCACCGGCTACGCCGCGCTCGTGCTCAGCTTCGGCGCCAGCCTGCTCTATTTGCTGCAAGAGCGCCGCCTGAAAGCCAAGAAAGCCAGCAGCCTGATTTCGTTCCTGCCGGCGCTCGAAGTGATTGACCAGATCGGCTACCGCTCGCTTCTGCTGGGCTTTCCTTTCATGACGCTGGGCCTGCTGACCGGCTCGATCGTGGCCGTCACCACCTACGGCCACGTGAATTTTCTTGATCCCAAGATTTTGCTGTCGCTGCTGATGTGGGCCGTCTACATGCTCATGGTGTTCACCCGCTGGAACTCCGGATGGCGCGGACGCCGCGCCGCCTTCCTGGCGACGTTTGCCTTTGTAGCTGCCCTGGCCGCGTGGGCCGCCAACTACTTCTCCGCCATTCACAGGTTCGCCGCCTCATGAGATACCAGCTCATTGGCGTGAATCACAAGAGCGCGCCGCTGGAAGTGCGCGAGCGTCTGGCGATCCCGGAGTCGCGCCTGCCCGACACTTGCCGCGATCTCACTGCCTATCCCGGCATCGAAGAGGGCATGGTCATCTCTACCTGCAATCGCGTGGAGATTGTGACGCACACCACCAACGGCTCTGCTGACCTGCGCGGATTCCTGCATGATCACTTTCACCTTACCGCCGACGAACTCGACGCGCATCTGTACGAATTCCGCGAGAAAGACGCCGTCCGTCACCTGTTCCGCGTAGCTTCGAGCCTGGATTCGATGGTGGTCGGCGAGGCCCAAATCCTCGGCCAGGTCAAGGAAGCCTACGCGACGGCCCGTGCCGTAGGCGCCGTCCGCGGACAACTCGACCAGCTCTTCAGCCGCGCCTTCGCCGTAGCCAAGCGGGTGCGGAGCGAGACTGCGGTTGGATCATCTTCAGTTTCGATCGCCTCCGTCGCAGTCGAGTTGGCGAAAAAGATCTTCGGGACATTGGAAGGGAAGACGGTATTTATTGTCGGCGCCGGCAAGATGAGCGAACTCGCCGCTCGCCACCTGATGGCCCACGGGTGCGCCTCCATCTTCGTCGCCAACCGCACCTATGATCGCGCCATCGGCTTGGCGCAGAAGTTTAACGGCCAGGCCATCAAGTTCGATGACTTGTACAACACTTGCGACCGGGCCGACATCGTCATCACCTCGACCGGCGCGCCTCACGCCATCTTCCGCCGCGAACACGGCGAGCAGTTCCTGGCGCGGCGCAAGAACCGCCCGATGTTCTTCATCGACATCGCCGTGCCCCGCGACGTTTCCCCCGAGATGGGCAAGCTCGACGGCATCTTCACCTACGATATCGACGACCTGCAGCAGGCTGTCAGCAGCCACGTCGCCGACCGTCGCAAAGAGGCCGAACTCGCCGAGGCCATCATCACCAGCGAAGTCGAGCGCTTTGAAGCCCGCCTGCAGACGCTCGACGTGGTGCCCACCATCGTGTCGTTACAGGATCATCTCGAAACCATCCGCCAGGCAGAAATCGACCGCGTACGCGGCAGGCTCGGCCAGTTGACCCCCGAGCAGGAGATCGCCGTCGAAGCGCTGACCCGCGGCATCATCAACAAAGTCATGCACACCCCGATAACGACGCTGAAGACCGCCGCAAGAGAGTCTGAGGCAACGACAGTGGTCGACGTAGTTCGCCGCCTGTTCAATCTGCACGACAAAGAAAAAGAAGCGGCACAGTCGCCGAGCAAGAAAAACGAAGTGAGTGCGCGCCAGTGATGCTGGCATCACCATCCTGCAGGAGAACGGTCCGGCTGTCGCCGCAGTGGCTCCAGCCGCGAAGCGGCGGCATGTGATAGCCCAGGGCGGAAGCCCTGGGTTAGCAGAAGAACGCGAGCGAGTCCCGAAGGGACGGCACTGCGTCCATCTGGCGTTTTGGATCGGAACGTGGAATCATGATTCGAGAGGGTGCCATGTCCGCAGCAGATCAAATCGACTGGTCGCAATGCTCGCTGGTCGAGGTCAATCCGAACGTGCAAAGCGGTGCTCCTGTACTGCGCGGCACTCGGATGGCGGTCAGCGCCATTATCGATAATCTCGACTATGGCGTAAGCGTCGCCGAAATCTCGGAGCAGTTCGAAATTCCTCAAGATCGTGTTCAGGCGGTGTTGATTTACGCCAAGAGTCATCGCGTTGCGCATCCTGTTTGAGCGAACCTATTAAACCCTGTCATTCTGAGCGTAGTCTGGCGATACGCGAAGCGAATCGCCAGAAGAAGTCGAAGGATCCCTACAAGCCTGTACTGCCGCCGGCAATGCGAGGAGTTTCCCCCTGGGGCAATGCCATCACACCCACTTATGACGACCTTATCGATCAGGCTTGAGAAAAATTGGCTCGACATTATCGGCGACGAGTTCGAGCGGCGCTACATGGCGCAGCTTAAACAGTTTTTGCAGCGGGAGAAAGACGCCGGACGCACCATCTATCCCAAGTGTGCGGAAATTTTCAACGCGCTCAACTCAACCGCATTTGATAACACTAAAGTGGTGATCATCGGTCAGGATCCGTATCACGGAGCGGGGCAGGCAAATGGCCTTTGCTTCTCGGTCCCCAGGGACATTGACATCCCACCGAGCCTTAACAATATCTACAAAGAGATCGAAGCCGAGTACGGTATCCAGATGCCGCGCCATGGCGACCTGACGGGGTGGGCGGCGCAGGGGGTGTTGCTGCTGAATGCGACGCTGACCGTGCAGCAGGACAGAGCCGGCTCGCACCAGCGCAAAGGCTGGGAGGAATTCACCGACGCCATTATCCGCACCGTCAATGAAAAGCGCGAGCATGTCGTTTTTCTGCTCTGGGGTTCCTACGCGCAGAAAAAAGGCGCGCTGATCGACCGCAAGAAACATCGGGTGCTGGAAACATCGCACCCTTCGCGGCTTTCCGCCCACCGCGGCTTCCGCGGCTGCGGCCATTTTAAAAAAGCCAACGACTACCTGAAAAAACACGGAAGTAAACCCGTCGAGTGGCAGAAGATTTAGAGTGCTAACCCGTTATTAACATTTCTTGCTCTATGATCACAATAGACCGCAGCATATTCCAGAGGGAGGGTCGTCCTATGTCCATACAAGCCACCCGCATCTCCGCACTCCTGCGCGTGCGCGGTCAACAACGGACACGAACGGCTAGGACCAGAATGGAACGAGTTTTTTCACGCGCCGAACGGATTGGGGGGATTTGGCCTCATGGCCGTAGTACGCTGGCCTTGCTCAAGTGGGGCTTCGGAGAGTACTACCAGTGTGGGTACTGGGCCGCGCTTGAGAACCGTGGGTCGCGGCTGTTCGCAGCCGCGAGGGGTTCGAATCCCTTACTCTCCGCCGCCTTACGCGATCCACGGGACATTAGATCCAGCTTAACTCGCAAATCGTTGTTGACTCACCATTCGTCGGATGCTACCTTCAAATTGGTTCTCAAGCGCGGTACAGCACCATCTTTAGGCGGCTTAACCAGCCGCCTTTCGCTTTTCTGCGATATCCTGCCTCGGGTCTTCTTCCATGCCTAAACTCCGCATCGGCTCCCGCGGCTCGCAACTTGCCCTCTGGCAGGCCAACCACATTTCCGCGCTCCTGCGCGCGCGCGGGCACGAAGTCGAAATCGAAATCATCCACACTACGGGCGACAAGATCACCGATGTCGCCCTGGCCATGGTCGGCACCAAAGGCATGTTCACCAAGGAAATTGAAGAAGCCCTCGCCGCCGGGCGCGTCGATCTCGCTGTCCATTCGCTGAAAGACCTGCCCACCGAACTTCCCCCGGGATTTGAAATCGCCGCTATCACGGAACGGCAAGACCCGCGCGACGCCTTCTGCTCGCGACACTATGCCAGCTTTCAGGAATTGCCCCAGGGCGCGCGTGTCGGGACCTCCAGCCTGCGACGCCAGGCGCAACTCAAGGCCGTCCGCCCCGATCTCGACATTCATCCTCTGCGCGGCAACGTCGATACGCGCCTGCGCAAACTCGAGCAGGGAGAATACGACGCCATCATCCTCGCCTCAGCCGGACTGAAGCGCCTGGGCAAGACGGAACTAGTGAAGCAAATCATCCCCGCCGAAATTATGTGCCCCGCCGCAGGCCAGGGAGCGCTCGGCATCGAGATCCGCGAAGGCGATGCCGCCACCCGCCAGCACCTGGAATTCCTGAACGACCCCGCCGCCCGCGCCGCCACCACCTGCGAGCGCGCTCTGCTGAACCGCCTCGGCGGAGGCTGCCAGGTCCCCATCGGCGCCTTCGCGGAAATGCGGAATGGCAAGCTGCATCTGGAGTCCATCGTCGCCGATCCCGATGGTTCCAAGTTGCTACGCGACTCCCGCGACGGAGACGATCCCGAAAAACTCGGCAACGATGCCGGCGCAGCCCTGCTGGCTCGCGGCGGCGACCAGATCCTCGAAGCCGTTTACGGCCGCGGCCTGGCCGTCCCTCCGCAACCATGAGTTGCAAGGCCCGATCTTGGTTCGTATCAAGGCATGCCTTCAGGCATGCCGTGCAGGCATCTGCTGGGAATTCGCCTTCAGGCGCTGGGGTTTTCGCGGGATGAGCCACAACGTTCTTCTGCAAATCCTGGGCGGCACGAAGAGCCCGGCCCACCTCCGCCGTCTGGTCAACCTCTGGCCGCCATTCCTCGGAGCAGGCATTCGGATCAAGCACATCGCGACCGATATGAAAGCCGTCGACGTCGAAATGAAGCTGCGGTGGTGGAACGCCAACTATGTCGGCACGCATTTCGGCGGATCGCTCTTTGCCATGATCGACCCTTTCTATATGCTCATGCTGATGGCAAACTTGGGCCGCGACTACATCGTCTGGGATAAAGCCGCCAGCATCCGCTACCGCAAGCCGGGGAAAGGAACGGTCCGCGCCGAATTTCGCCTCACCGACGCCCAACTCGACGACATTCGTGACAAACTGAAGACGCTGCCGAAATATGAGCCGACGTTTCAGGTGGAAGTGAAGGACGAATCAGGCGAAGTCGTAGCCGTCGTCGAAAAGCTGCTGCACGTGCGCAAGAAGCAGGATGTGGCACCCAGCGAGCCGCGAAGCGGCGGAAGAAAATAAAGTGTACATTCCCGAACATTTCCGCGGGCGTGACCATGCCGACGCGATTACGTTTATGCACGCGAACCCATTCGCGATTTTGATCTCGACCACCGGCGAGGGCCCATTCGCCACGCACCTGCCGGTGTTCGTTCGCGAAACGGGAGAAAACCTCATCGTCCGCGGCCACGTCGCCAAGGCGAACCCGCATTGGCGCCATCTCGAGCAGCACCCTCCGTGCCTGACCATCTTCCACGGCCCACACGCCTACGTGTCCGCCTCCAACTACACCACCCGCGAAAATGTTCCCACCTGGAACTACGGCGCCGTGCATGTCTACGGCAATGCCCGCATTTTCGCGTCCCCGGAAGACTTGCAGGGCGTGCTTCACGAACTAATCGGCACCTTCGAGCCCGCCTACGCCGAACAATGGGCTCGCTTCAGTGACCCCTACCGCGGGCGCATGCTAAGCCACATCGTCGGCTTCGAAATCGCGGTCACGAAAATCGAAGCCAAGTTCAAGCTGAGCCAGAATCGCACCCCAGAAGAGCAGACCAACGTGATCAATTCTCTGGAGAAAGCCGCGGACACGGCGGTCTCGGGCGTGTCGCGCCTGATGTGTGAGCAGGGCCTAGGCGTGAAGAGGGAGCGCGAGTGACTCTGTGTGGGGCGGGCACTCCCTTAGGCAGACTCAGAGCTTGCCCTGAGCTTGCCGAAGGGGCAAGCTCGGCCCGCCAACTCTGACCATGAGCCAGAAGACAAATTCCGCGATGAACCAGCCCCTGAGTGGAATCCGCGTGCTGGTCGGCCGCGCCAGGCATCAGGCCGGCGCCCTCTCCGGCGAACTCCGCAAGCGTGGCGCGAACGTGATCGAGATCCCCTTCATCGAGATTCGCAAACCCAAATCATTCAAGCCGCTCGACGCAGCGCTGAAGAGTCTCGGCAGCTATGACTGGCTCATCCTAACCAGCGTCAACGGAGTCGAGGCGATGTGGGAGCGGATGGGGGAATTAAGGTCGCTGCGAAGCGCAGTCAACAGAAGGCTCCTCGGCGATCCATCGCCGCGCGATCGATCGACCCGGGAAGGGCACGACTTCAGTCGTGCCGCCACGACGCCAAGATCCACCTCGGCTTTAGCCGCTGAGGGCCCGCCCTTGCGCATCGCCGCCATCGGCCCCGCGACAAAAAAAGCCATCGAGCAGCGCGGTGTAAAAGTGGACGTCGTCCCCAAAGAATACGTAGCCGAGTCCGTCGTGCGCAGCCTGAAAAACAAGGTCAAAGGAAAGCGCGTCCTGCTGGTGCGCGCCAAAGTCGCCCGGGACGTGATCCCGCGCGAGTTGCGCAAGGCCGGAGCGCACGTCGATGTAGTCGAGGCCTACGAAACAGTCGTGCCTCAATCCTCTCGCGCCCGCCTGCGCGCTGCCCTGAAGTATCCGAAACAACGCCCTCACGTAGTTACATTTACCAGTTCTTCGACCGTCCGGAACTTCGTGGAATTGTTGGGTCCGGCGCACCGAGCGCGCCACAAGGCACTCGCGGAAATTCGAATGGCCTCGATCGGTCCGGTCACTTCCGCAACCCTGCGCGAACTCGGACTGCCCGTCGACATCGCGGCCAAGGAGTTCACCATCCCCGGGCTAGTCGCAGCAATCGTGAAATCCTTCGCGGCGCGGCACTGAACGAAGGCAGTTCCCTCAGTGATCCTCTGTGGTTAAGTTTTGCGGTTTCTACTCCGTCACCGAGCAACTGCAGTCCGCCGGCACAACATGCGCCAGCAGAAAGTCCGCGACGCGCTTGTAGGCGTCAATCTGATTCTCCACCCTCGCAAATCCGTGCCCTTCATTCTCGTAAATCTTGGAGTCCACGGTGCCCCCGCGCTTCTTGATCGCCTCGACCACCTGCTGGGTTTCTGATTTCGGACAGCGCGGATCGTGCCCACCAGCTAACAGCAGCAACGGCGCCTTGATCTGGTCGATGAAGTTGATGGGCGAACGCTCCTCATACAGTGCTTTGTTCTTCACCACATCGCCCATGGTCGCCAGATCAGATTGTTGCAGCACCGGATCTTCATTCTCAATTTCGGTGAACCAGTTCACGAAAGGTACGATGGGCACGCCCGCCGCCCACACCTCCGGGGCCTTCGTCACCGCCATCATGCTGAGGTAGCCTCCGTAACTTCCGCCCATGACTGCGATCTTCTTGGAATCGAGATGCCCGGTCTGTTTGATCCAGTCGACGCCCGCCAGCACGTCCTGCAGGTCGCCGCCGCCCATGTCGAACAGGTTGGCTTGCTGAAACTCTTTGCCGTAGCCGGTCGATCCGCGGTAGTTAGGCGCAAGCACCATGTATCCCTGATTCGCGGCGTACTGCACGAAGCGGTTGAAGGAATTCATGGTCTGCGCCGTCGGTCCGCCGTGAATGTAGACGATCGCCGCATTCTGCCCATTACGCGCCATGTTGAAGGGCACATAGAGAAACGCAGAGATGGTCCAGTTGCCGTCGCGGCTGGGATAGTGCACCAGATACGGCTCAACCATGTCTTCCGAGCGCACGCCCGCAACCAGCGAATGCGTGACCTGCTGCGACTTGCCCGTGGCGAGGTTGTAAATCCACAGATCGCCGGGAGCGGTAGGGCCATTGTGGTTGTAGATCAGGTGCTGGCCATCTGCACTGAACGCTGAATGCCCGCCCGCAGGTTCATTCACGCCTTTCGGGATAGGAAGAGCCGCCGACTTTCCCGTCGCGAGATCGTACAGGTAGATGTCTTCGTTGCCGTCAACATTGGCGCTGAACAGGATGTGCTTGCCGTCGGGCGAGAAGTCGCTTCCGCTAATTTCCCACTTGTCGTTGGTGAGCCATGTGATCTTCCCCGAGGTGAACACACCGCTCAACTCAGCTTTCGTGCTGAAGTCGAGCAGGCCGATATTGTCGTAGCCATTTGCGGCGTTGGAAGTGATGAGTATCTTCCTGCCATCGGGAGTCGCGCGAGGATCAATGTCATTGGCGTAGTAACGTTTCTCGCCGTCGTGCGGCGTGAGCAGCGTGCTCTTTCCCGTAGCTACGTCGGCGATAAAGATGTTGGAGTCCGTGCCCTTCGCCTGCTCCTGCGTGTAGACGATGTACTTCCCGTCCTTCGACCAGATCGGCCCGTAGTTTCCTCTGTCCTGCGGCGTGTTCGTCGTGAGGTGCTTCACCTCGCGCATGACCATGTCGTAGATGTCGATCTCGTAGGCCGCCGAAGTCT
>JADGNP010000633.1 GCA_017883425.1 Candidatus Sulfotelmatobacter sp.
CTCGCTGCTAAACCAAGCCGACCGGGGCCTATATGCGGCGAAGCAAAAAGGCCGGAATTGTGTGGAGCACGTCGACGAAATGCGGCCCGATGTTACGAGGGTCAATTGAGAAGGGACGGCGCTACAACCTACTTCGACAAATCGAATCTCGGACTGCACCAACATCCGGAATCTCCGATTCAGATCGTGAAGCGAGTATTGGACGAACAGACCGAGGAAAGCGGCGATGCCGAACTGCTAAGCATCGATCTTTCTACTCTCCGGGGAAGAACGAAATATGACACCAGAAATGGCATTTGAATGTGTGCTTGTATCCCACGATCCAGCGGTGTTCTGCACCATGGATCGAATTCTGCAGGACTTCTCAATCCACACGAATGTGTGCCCGAACCCGTCAAAAGCTGCCAATTTATTGGCGGGTGGTAGCACGGATCTCATCGTGATTGACTTAGAATCCGAGCATTCTGCGGACCTGATGCATCAAATCTTCGAGTCACGTATGCAGAAACCGACAATTCTTGCCGTTTCGGCGGCGGATTGCGTCATACCCGGTGTTCACGTCTTTCTCCGAAAACCTGTGACGCCTGAATCCGGAGCGAAGTCACTGAAAGCGGCTTATTCCAGAATGCTGCGGGACTATCGGAAACACACCAGGTTTGCTCTCATGACCCCTGTCCTGGCGACCGACGAGAACAACCGGACACTCTCCGTGACTGTCACCAATATTGGGGAGGGCGGAGTTGGTCTCACTACCAACATCAATATCGGGGAGGATGGAGTTGGTCTCACTACCAAAGAAAGACTGGCAATCGGGAGCATAGTGTCTTTTCGGGTGCCGTTGCCAGGATTGGGGAGCGCAATTCACATCCAAGCCCGTGTTCTGTGGACTCGCCAGTATGGTGCTGTGGGCTGCGAGTTTGTCCGCATTCCTCCGGGTGACCTCCAGGTTTTGCATGCGTGGCTTGAAAGCAGGTACCGGTTCAAGAAGCCCTTGTTTCCGGTCTAAGGAACGGCCCCGAGTGCATCGGGCCATGGCTCCCGCGGAAGAGTTCGCCCGCGGCCTCGACCTCTAGGAAAAGCAAGAAATCCATTTCAGAGTGGAAGTGACGGTTGGGCGCGACTTCAGGTTCGGTTTTGGGACGGCACTACTTGGGGAATGGAAAAGCAGCCGCGTTTCACACTGGTTCTCAAGCACGCGGGAGCACTGCGCGCGATGTTTCTCTCGCCCAGCGAACTCAAGCTGGAAGAAGCCTACATTTACGACGACTTCGACATTGAGGGTGACATCGAAGCCGCCTTCGACTTGGCAGACCATCTGCTTGGTCAGGAGCGCAGTCTATGGGAAAGTTTTGATCTTAACGAGCGGCTGCAAAAGTTACCTACGAACGATCGGAGTTGCTGCTTAACCTGTCGCAGCTTGGTTCGCATGCGCTTGCGGATCGTGGTGCGCCGCACCATGAATCGCCCTAATCCGTTCTTCCCGCTGATGTGCGTGAAGCCTAGAAAGTCGAACGTTTCCGGCTTGCCTCCCCCTCTTCGTTTCCGGTTCTGTTCGGCAAATCTGCCAAACTCTTTGGCAGGCACACGCGGTCGCTGCGGCCAGCCTGGCACAAGGCGATGTCCCTGCGCGGTGCATGCCCGGTCCACAATCCGGATAAGTGTACTGAACCGGGCAAGCTGTACTGGAATGCGTCCTGGCCATCCGATCAGTTTCCGCTGCAGGATCCCGACGGCAACGGCTTCTCCATTGCCTTCCTACCCGGCCGTCTGAGCGAGCACGACCTGCTCGATGACAAATACGTTTATCGGCTCCGAATGATGTCGGGCTCGCTGTCGGCTGCCATGGAGCAAGGCTGCTGGTGCGAACTCCAAGGGGCATACTTCGCCAACTGGAAAGCCTCGAAGATGGTCATCCCTTATGCGATGGTGGGCGCTCAATGGTGGGACTCGCACTTCCTAAGTCTGGACTATGGCTTCGGCAAGTCCAGCGCTTCGGCGCATCTTCACGTCCGCACCCAAGACGGAAGGATCAAAACCATCGGGGAGTTCGTCGCTCCACACTTGCCGGCGTATGAGTTTGCCAAAGAGGTGGTCAGGCGTCTCGTCGTGCCAACGATCCAGGGGCAGCGCCGGAAGATCGTAGCCGTGTATCTTGACCCCGCAAACTTTAAGAATGTCGGAGACGGCCACACCATCGCCAACCAGATCAACGAAGTGCTAGAACCTTACGATCTCGGTGTGCTCGCCGCATCGAATGACCGAATTGGCGGATGGCAATTGATGTACCAGACGCTGCAGACAGGCGAGTGGCAGATCGCCGCCACCTGCCCGAAATTGATCGAGGCGATTCCCAGCCGCATGCACGATGAGAAACGCCCGGGGGACCTCTTGAAAGTTCCAGGTGATCCGCTCGATGACGTAGCTGATGACGTTCGATACGGAATTTATACGTTCATTACGTCGTCAGAAAAACCACGGGAGCTCTTAGCGCGGAAAGCAATTGCTCCCCTGGCCGCGCAGGGTGATCTGACATCCGTGTCTGATTCGCTGGCAGCAGATGACAGATGACTCGCCGGTGGACCTCCGGCCAGCAAGGCTCGGAAGGTACAGGCGTTGAATTCGTAAGCCAGTTCCAGCAAATCAAACGCGAAATCGATCTGAAGGTCAGGCGCGTTTACGGTGGATTTCCGCGATTCCTTGCATGGCATCGTGGGCGGCGGCGACCTCGACCCAAGCGATCCTGATAACGCGCGAACAGCAACCTCTGGCGATGGCGGTCAAACCTGGACGCTTACGAACGCGCCGCCAGTGACCGGCGCCATTTTCGGCCTCAGCTATGTGCGTCAGATTGGCTCCTACAATCGAGCAAAATGCCAGGAGGTTGCCCGCTATGTGGTCGACACTAATAAGCGCGAAATGTCAGTGAAATTGGTCACATCCTGATGTGCGGTGATCGCCAGGAGCCACAGTGCAGAGCCTGGCCAGACCTTAACTGTTGCAAAATCGCCATTACAGTGCGCCGGGATAAAACTTCGATGATCGCGCTTCGCGCTCACCCCTGGTCATGAAAACGAGAGGCATCGTTTCGCAGG